>JAACPR010000001.1 GCA_009995365.1 Candidatus Parcubacteria bacterium
AGAAGAACAGGTTGTCCGTTTATACCTCCGTCCCAATGATTCCAGGAGTATTTTTTGCCGCCTGTTTCAATAGAGACAGGTGACCCGCCCGGCTTCAACAAAAAGTCTTTTACAACTTTTTGCTGTGTATTCTTGACCTCAGAGGACTTTTCCTGAACCGTATTTGACTCAGAATCAGACGATTGATAACCGCTACTGCTAGCTGCTTTTACGCCTAAAACGGCGAGTAGGCAACCAAGAATCAGTAATACCAGACTGGTTATCATAACTTTGAGGAATTTACCACTGTTGTTACCTTGTTTCATTTAGTTCCTTTCTTTTTGTTTTGAGTTTTTCCACCCATATGAACTCCGCTTGGAAGTTCTAAGTGGTGTAAGTTTTCGAGACCTTTGATGTTAAGGTCGTAAGCAACATGCTCATCGGTAACTGTTAACAGATACCTGCGAGCTTCAGGCTCAGACATCTCAGTTTCATTGACGAGTGTTCGAATCGCTTTGGCATTTTCTTCGGCAATACCAACAAAGTTGATTGCCTTTTTCATACCTTCGCTCAGTTCGAAATCTCCAAGAACATAAGAATTTAACTCGACTCCGAGTCTCTCACATTCTTTTTGGATTATCCCGTCTTGATTCTCGATGAGTTTTTTAATCTCATCTTGAATCAGAACTTGTTTTTCCTTGACTTCTTGCCAAGCTTTGTCCTGCAGATGCGCAGCTGTCACAACAATAACAAGTTTTCCGATTATTTCTTGAACTTGTTGTTGTCGTTTCGTTTCATCTTTATCGATGGCTGCATGTATGGAGGGGTATCCAGGATCAGTCCGGATTGATAACCTTACGGTTATCTTGCTGTCAATTACAGCATTTTTTAATTCTAAACTGATTGGGACTTCGAAATTGATATCTGATTCGATACCAATCTCACCGTAGTAATTCCAGTATGGAAAGACTGCGGCGTATGACGAAGGCGGGATTTCAATGAAATACTCTACACCGTCCACAATTTTTGTAAAAAATGGATCGCTATAGAGTGTGAAAGTCTTTGGGGGACTTTGCACAAAGATGTTTTTTCTGAATGAAACAAAAATAATTGCGGTGAGAAGTACAACGAAAAAGCTGTACCACCACAAATTAATTCCTGTGCCTATATAAGCAGCTGTGATAAACAGTATACTTACAAAGAGAGTCGAGATTGCCAAATAGAGTACTATAACTCCAGTTAGGTTTTTTACGATGTTCATGATATGTAATCCTTTTGTTAAAGGTCTGTTAGGGGAGTCGCAGAATGCGACTTCTTTATCTCCCTATCTACCCTTAATTATACAACATATATATAGCTTTTGTCAATACATAAAAAACCTCTTTAAATATAGCTAAAAACAGTTTTGCCGATAATAAAAAATATATACAAAATTCTCACAAAAAAACACCCAATGTTTGGGTGTTTTTCTCTGTGCGCGGAAGAGGACTTGAACCTCCATGGGATTACTCCCGCTTGCTCCTAAGGCAAGTGCGTCTACCAATTCCGCCATCCGCGCATTAGGATGTATAAAAGAATAACCTTTTTAAAGTTTTTTTTCAAGCTATTCTTGCCCTGCTGGTCAAACTTGAAATATAATCATCAAACTCTTCGAGCCCGATTCTTTATTTCAATGTCCGCCCAGCAGGACTTGAACCTGCGACCGTTCGCTTAAGAGGCGACTGCTCTACCGGCTGAGCTATGGGCGGTTTGACAAAATTTCATTAAATCCTTAAAAGTCTGATAAAAACCAACTTTTAAAAATGAAAAATTGCTTGTGCTCGGGACGGGAGTCGAACCCGTATCCGCATTGCGGACAACATTTTAAGTGTTGCGCGTATACCAATTCCGCCACCCGAGCTTTATTTAAATATTTTACCCCTATTCATTCCTCTGTGAGTAGGTTCTAAGCTATGACAATTTGGACAAAGTATTCTAAGATTCTCTATTCTATTATCCCTACGATCTCCATTTATATGATCAAGCTCAAGAGGTAATCTACCATCTTTTGATAATTTTGCCCAGCCACATTTTTCACACTTTTTCTTCTTTAGATTTTCTTCAAATAATCTATTCTTTAATTTGTAACTTTGGTAGTTATTATTTTTAGTTAATATTTTCTCTAATGGAGTTTTCTTAGTTTTTAGTCCTGTCATTCCTTTATTCCAAGCCTTACCTTTGAAGTGCTTAATATTAATTTTATATTCTTTAATATATTTTTTAATTTGAGAATAATTACCGCCTGCTGGTATAAGGTGTAATTTATGAATAACTTGTCTATAGCTAGAAGAATTTTTCACAGCTATCTGTAAATCTTTTTCACTCCACTTTCTTTTTCTAGGCATAATGGAACACGTTATTCATTCGTTTATTATAACACGTATTCCTAAATATATTTTAAATATGTGAGGCGTGGGCGGGAATCGAACCCGCGCATGGCGGTTTTGCAGACCGCAGCGTTACCACTTCGCCACCACGCCTTATTTAGATGTAAAATTGCAAAAGTATTTTAAAAGTTTAAAAATAAAATTTCAACCCTTATAAATACCTAGACTATTGTATCAATTTTTTGACGAGATTTCTCGCCTTGGTCTATTTCAAAATCAAACCATGGAACTTGTCCAATTTTTGTATTTTGATTTACATAATGTCTAAATTCACTGAGATTTCTCTTTAAAAAGTCCAAAGCTGCTTTCTCCTGATTTTCTGGTAAAACAGTGAATAAAACTATAGCTTTTTTTGAGTCAGAAGACAATTCGACTCTGGTTATAGTTATCATTGATTTTTGATTTGATTCTTTTTGAGTAAATTCCGATGCACAATGGTGAATCTGCTCGATTAGTTTTTCTTTTCTGTGTGTTTTTTCTGGTATCATTTTATTTTTTAACTACTACAAAAGTTTCAATATAATCGCCTGGCGCAATTTCAATTTTAGTTTCGATAGAAATTCCAAATTCGTTTCCTTCTGAAACTTCGGTCGCTTTTGCTTTCGCTTGTTGAAGTTCTTTGATTTTACCTCTACCAATTTCTTCACCGCGACGCAGTATTTTAATTTGCTTGCCTATTATAATAGAGCCTTCTTCGACGCGACCACCGACAACTTGGATTGTTTTTGTTTGACTAAAGTGAGCCAGAATTTTTGCTTTACCTGTAATTTCTTCTACATCTAATTTTGGCCTCATTTCTTCAGTTTTATTTTGAACCCATTCAGTCAGTTCGTAAATAATATTAAAAGTTTCTACACTAACACCAAGCCTCTCTCTCATTATTTCGGCTTGTTTGTCCATGCCAATACCAAATCCAATAACCAAGGAATTTTCATTACTGCTGGCGATTTTTATATCCTTCTCTGTGATATTTCCTGTTTCTGTCATTACAATCTTAATTTTGGCATTTTCGGGTTTAACTTTTTCAAGTTCATGTTCAACGGCTTCAATTGATCCATGTGTATCGGCTTTAACAATAAGGGGAATGATAAATTCATCTTCAGAACTACTCATTATCTGACTAAAATTATTTTTAATTTCTCTATGTTCTTCACAATATTTTTCTGCTTCTTTTTTTGAATCAACTGTTTCAAAAATTTCTCCAACATTTGGAAAGTCGCTCCAGCCTGAAATTTTAACCGGGGTAGAAAAGTGCGCTGTTTTGATCGCATCCCCTTTAAAGTCTTCATAAATTCTAACCGGAGCAAAAGCATCTTTACAAACTACAAATTGCCCCTGATCTAATGTTCCATCTTTTATGACTAGAGTAGAAGTGATTCCTTTGTTCTTGTCTTTGTGTGATTCAATAACGAAACCACTTGCTTTGTTTTCCTTACTTGCTTTTAACTCTTCAACTTCAGAAACAATCAAAACTAGATCAAGGAGGTCATCAACTCCAGTTCCTTCTTTGGCAGAAATTTCTGCATAAGGTATATCGCCACCGAAACCTTCGAGGTATATTTCATTTTCAACAAGACTATTTTTTGTCATGTCTACATTTGCGCGCGGAGAATCTATTTTGTTAATAGCAACAATATAGGGAAGCTTGTCATTTTTAATACATCCTAGTGCCTCTAAAGTCTGAGGTTTTACACCATCTTCGGCAGAAACAATCAAAATTCCAACATCGGCGACTTTGGCACCACGATTTCTAACACCACAAAAAGCTTCGTGGCCAGGAGTGTCCAGAAAAGTTATTCTCTTATCAGAACCATCTTCTCCTTTATGTTCTACTTCATAGGCCCCCAAGTGTTGTGTAATTCCTCCAGCCTCACCAGAGACGATGTTACTCTTTCTGATGTAATCCAGTAGAGTTGATTTTCCATGATCAATATGACCCATAATAACTACGACAGGAGGGCGCTCTATCATTTTGTTTTGATTTTTATCAGTCATAATTATATTTTTGGTTAATCTAATAAGAAATTTGTTGCGCTAAAAATTCCCGCTGGGTAATTTAATGCGTCTTTAATGTTAAAGACTGCATGATTCGATGGCTTTTGTCAATGCAAGGTTCTCTTCTTCTGAAAGTTCAACTTCAGTTTTACCATTAGTAACTTTTTTTGAAAAAATTCTAATGTGATCCCTTGCATTCAAACAAGAAATTATTATGCCGTCTTTTTTCTCGTTAACAAAGGCGGTTGAAAAGCTTTTTCCGCCAGAGGCCATACCACTGAATGCATCAAAAGTTACATTTTCAAAACCCCGGATTGATGTCCCTAACCTTTTTTCCACTTTTTTCAAGTAATCCTCGATACTTTTTCTAGAATTTTGCAATTCGAAAATTTCTTTTTGCATAGACATGAACGATTGTTCCAATGATCTACCGTTCTTGCCACTCATCAATTTTTTTGTTTTTATAGACAGTCTAATAACTATTAGTATTAGAACTATTATAATTAGTCCAAAAACTGATAGTATATAGAATAAGTTTTGCGGGTTTGTTAAAAATTCATTCATAAGTAAATTGTATTATATAACTTTAAATCATGTTTAACAAAAAAGTTTTCCTAGATTACGCTTCAACTACACCAGTTGATAAAAAAGTCTTCAATAAAATGAAGAAGTTTTTCTGTGCGGAATTTGCAAATGCACAATCTATTCATACCGAAGGTGTAAAAAATAAAAAAGTTTTAAACGAATCGAGAGAAAGAGTCGCTAGACTTTTACAGGTGAAAGAAAAAGAAATAATTTTTACGGCAGGGGGAACCGAAAGTATTAATTTAGCCTTGGCAGGTTTTGCTAAAAAAGTTTTAAGAGATTTCAAAGAAAAAGATCTAAAAGAAAAACCACATATCATTACAACTAACATCGAACATGTTGCAGTGTTGGAAACATTAAAATCTTTAGAAGAAAATGGTTTTGAAGTAACTTATTTAAAAGTAGATGAGAATGGTTTTGTTAAGTCTCAACAAGTTCAAAAATCTTTAAAATCGTCGACTGTTTTAGTGACGGTTATGCTTGCCAACAATGAAATAGGAACTATTTTTCCTATTAGAGATATTTCTCGTGTAATTCATAAATTTAAAAAAGAAAATAAGATCGACAAGAATAATTATCCATATTTGCATACAGACGCTAGTCAGGCGCCAAATTATCTTGATGTTAATATAAATCGTCTAGGGGTAGATATGATGAGTCTCGATGGTTCAAAAATTTATGGTCCAAAAGGTATTGGTTGTTTGGTCAGAAAAAATTATGTTGAAATAGAACCAATTATTTATGGTGGACACCAAGAATTTGGATTGAGGGCAGGGACTGAGAATTTGCCTTTGATATATGGTTTCTCTATTGCGCTTGAAAAAACTTTAGAGATTAGTAATTCTGAAAAGGATAGACTTTCAAAATTACAAAAATATTTTATTAATGAGATTCAAAATAATTTTTCTAACGCTTCGGTTAACGGATCAATAAAAGATAGGTTGCCCAATAATGTAAATATTTGTTTTCGTGGTATTAATGCAGAATTTGCAGTTATCCAATTAGATCAGCTTGGAATTTCGTGCGCCGCGATGACTGCTTGTAGGAATATGACAGAAGTTTCGAGCTCTTATGTTACATCAGCTATTGATTCTAAATGTGGCGCATCTTCGTTACGATTTTCAATGGGTAGGTCTACCTCCAAAAAAGATATCGACAAACTCTTGAAAGCTTTGTCTAAAATCATAAAATAAGTTATTATAGTATTTAAATATGGATGATTTAAACGCACAACAAATTGTTTTGTTAACTTTATTAGTAAGCTTCGTTACATCTATTGCAACGGGTATTACAACTGTTTCTTTATTGGAACAGGCACCCGAACCAATAACTAGGACAATCAACAGAGTTGTTGAGAAGACAGTAGAAAGAGTGATAGAAGTCGAAGGAGAAAATGAACCCACAGAAAGAGTGGTTGAAACTGTTATTATTAATGCAGAAGATTTAACAATCGAAGCCATAGAGAAAAATTCTGATTCAATTGTAAGAATTTATAAAGTTTCTGGTGATTTGGAACAGTTTGTTTCTATTGGAGTTATAGTAGAGGATTCAGGACAAATTTTAACTAATTCAAATCTAGTAGATGGGTCATCTTCTTATGTAGCTAAATACCCAAATAATTCAAAATTTGAAATTGTTATTTCCGAAGAAAATCTTGAACAGGAAACAGATTACATATTATTAGATGTGGTGTTAGGAGAAGGGGAATCTGCTCCTGGAGCTTTTTCAAAAATTACTATTGCAAATTCAAATAATCTGAAATTAGGGCAATCAGTTATCGCATTGTCGGGGAATGAATCTAATGTAGTATCTACTGGCATTATTACTAAAATAAATTCAGAACAATCAACTACAACTTCTGAATTTACATCTATAGAAACCTCTGTTGATGGCGATAAAATATTTAATGGGGCTGTTCTATTAAATTTACAAGGAGATTTAATTGGATACAAATATAATACTGTTAATAATTATACAAATTTTGTTCCTTCGTCTGACATTAAAAATTATTTAAATTTATTTAATGAGGCTTCAGAATAGCTTCATTAACTTGCAATTTTATAGAAATATTTTATAAAATTTAATTATTAGTTTCATAACTTAAAAACAATCATGGTGCCACCATTCAAAAATTTTACATCAAAAGCTCGTGAAGCTATAAAACATGCACATGAATTAGCGATTGAGAGGGGTCAAAATCACGTTAATCCTATTCATCTCCTAAGCTCTCTTGTTATGCAGGATGAGAGTATGGTTATTTCTATACTAGATAAAATGAAAGTAGACTCTGTTTTATTAGTTGAAAATCTGTTAGATATGATAGAGGTTGATGAAAAAGCCGAAACTTTGTCGCCATCTTTTTCAATGTATTTAGCACCAGAGTTGGCTCAAATAATTGAACATTCAACTAGAATCGCTGCTAATCTAAAAGATGATTTCGTATCTACAGAGCATTTGTTCTTGGCCTTTTTTGATGTAAAAAATCAAGCCACTCCTGTTTTGGAAACTTTTAAAATTAAAAAAGAAGAAGTTCTAGAAGTATTAGATGAAGTAAGGAAAGATGAGAAGAAAGGTGTTCAATCTCCAAAAACCTATAAATCTATCAAAAAATATACTGTAAGTTTAACCGAGAAAGCAAAGAATAATAAAATTGATCCAGTTATTGGTCGTGATCAAGAAATTAATCGCGTGATTCAAATATTATCTAGAAGAACAAAAAATAACCCAATCATGATTGGTGAACCAGGAGTCGGAAAGACAGCGATCGTAGAAGGGCTTGCTAATCGTATTGCTCAGGGTGATGTTCCTGAATCTCTGAAAGATAAAGATTTGGTTTCACTTGATTTAGGTTCTCTAGTTGCAGGAACAAAATACAGAGGTGAATTTGAAGATCGACTTAAAAAAATCATTAAAGAAGTCACCCAAGCAGAAGGTAAAATAATATTATTTATCGATGAGATTCATACACTTGCGGGTGCGGGTGCGTCTGAGGGGTCATTGGATGCTTCTAATATGCTAAAGCCAGCCCTTGCTAGAGGGGAGTTAAAAGCAATTGGTGCAACTACTTTAAAGGAATATCAAAAATACATTGAAAAAGATGGTGCTTTAACTCGTCGTTTCCAACCCGTTAATGTCGCCGAGCCTTCAATCGAGGATGCTATAGCAATTATGAGAGGTATCAAGGAAAAATACGAACTGTATCACGGCGTTCGTATTTCTGACGACGCTATTGTCGCGTCCGTTGAATTATCTAGTCGTTATATTTCTGATAGATTTCTTCCTGATAAGGCAGTCGACTTGATAGACGAATCATCTTCTACATTAAAAATTTCTCTAGAGAATATGCCACCAGAGTTGGAAAATACTCGTCGTAAAATAATGCGTCTAGAAATTGAAAAAGAAGCTATTAATTCTGAAAACAAAAAATCAAAAAAGACTACAGAGCGCTTGAACAAGATAAAGAAAGAAATTGCTGACTTGAAAGAGGGAATTAAAGAATTGGAATTAAAGTGGAAAAATGAAAAAGAAACTATTATTTCTATCAAAACTTTAAAATCTGATTTAGAACAATCGCGTTTAGATGCCGAAGCCGCAGAATCACAGGCCGATCTAGCAAAAGCAGCAGAGATTCGTTACGGAATAATTCCAAATCTAGAAAAAGAACTTAAAATCAAAGAAAAAAGATTGAAACGATTACAAAGTTCGCGTCAAATTCTAAAAGAAGAAATAACCGAAGAAGACATCGCCGGTGTTGTTTCTCGCTGGACCGGTATTCCTGTTTCAAAAATGCTGGAGGAAGAAGTAGAAAAACTTTCAAAAATGGAAAGTGAGTTGCGTGACAAAATTATTGGACAAGAAAATGCAATAAATAAAATATCAAATACTATCAGAAGGTCTCGAGCTGGTGTTGCTGACCCTAATCGTCCAATTGGCTCTTTTATCTTTCTTGGTCCAACTGGTGTTGGAAAGACAGAGCTAACTAAAACTTTAGCTGAATTTATGTTCAATGATGAAAAGTCATTAATTCGTGTTGATATGTCAGAGTTTATGGAAAAGCACTCAATTTCCAAGCTTATTGGTGCACCTCCTGGATATGTTGGTCACGAAGAGTCAGGTTCTCTTACCGAGACGGTTCGCCATCGACCTTATTCTATTATTCTATTTGATGAGATTGAAAAAGCTCACCCAGAAGTCTTTAATATTTTGTTGCAAGTTCTCGATAATGGTCGCTTGACTGATGGAAAGGGTAGGACTGTTAATTTTAAAAATACGGTAATTATTCTCACATCTAATATTGGTGCAGAATATATTGATAAGATGGAAAAGATTGGTTTCGCCAGTGACACTTCTGCTGAAAATCAATACAAAGAGACAAAAGTTAAAGTTGAAAAAGCTTTAAAAGAGCATTTCCGTCCAGAATTTCTAAACCGTTTAGATGACGTTGTTATATTTGATATCTTGAGTAGAGAGGCGATTAAAAAAATTGTTAAGATTCAAATTAATGAAGTAAAAGAGCGTCTTGATGAAAAGGGTATTGGAATTACAGTTTCTCCAAAGGTAATAGAATATCTTGGTAAAGAGGGGTACGATCCGCATTATGGAGCACGCCCACTAAAGAGATTGATACAAACAAAAATTCTTGATCCACTAGCACAATTAATAATCAAAAAACATGTTAGTTTTGGTCAATCTATCAAAGTCGGCATCAAAAAAGATGAATTCTACTTTGATATTAAAAAGGGAAGTAAAGTGACTTCAGTTTCTACTGAAAATGCAATGAAAGAAGAAGTTGTGTAAAATCTATTAGGAATCTAAATAGAAAAGCAAATATAAAAAACTAGAAATAAAATAAAAACCCTGAGAAGACAGGGTTTTTATTTTATCTGCTCCCACTTTTTGGGGTACAGATCAATGGTGCGTAGGGAGGGATTTGAACCCCCGTAGGACTTAGTCCGGCGGATTTACAGTCCGCTGCATTTGACCGCTCTGCCACCTACGCAATTAAGGGTTATTTTAACTTATTTTTTAAAAATGTCGAATTTTTGTACCGTTTTTGGTATTGACTAAACTATCAATATGTATTATAATATAAATAATGAATAGTAGAAGTAAAAAGAAAGATATCTTCGTATCAGCACTAATTACTGCGGTCGTTTTTATTGTGACACTAGCTGTTTTGTCTGTGCTTGGGCTTGCACCGCGTTCACTAAGTTTTAATCCTCAAGAAAAAACTCCTACAGTTAAAAATACTAATCAAATTATTGATTCTTCAAATGAAAATTATACTAGACCAGATCGAATTAGTATTCCAAAAGTCGGTATAGATTCTAATATTGAAAAACCTAATACTGCAGATGTTTCTGTGTTGGATAATTCGTTAACAAAAGGTGCAGTTCATTATCCTGGTTCTGGTTCTGTTGAAAAAGGGAATATGTTTTTATTTGGGCATAGTACAAATTGGCAAGTTGTACAAAATGAAGCATACAGAACATTTAATGGAATTGAAAAGCTTGAAAGTGGAGATGAAATTTATATTGAAGCCGATGGAGAAACATATGTTTATAAAGTAAAATCTGTTGTTTTAGTCGATGAAGATGATGCTTTGGTAGAATTTGATAATTCTTCTCGAACTTTAACTATATCTACATGTAACACTTTTGGTGAAAAACAAGAAAGATGGGTTGTTGAAGCTGATTTTGAAAGGGTAAGCACTTAACTTGACATAGGGCAAAAATCCTTGACTAATATTAAAAATAAGATATAATATAGATATCATGAAAATGAATAAAACAATAAAAAATAATATTTCAATCAGAGCTATTTTGGCTTTAGCCTTGGTGGTTTCTGTATTTTCTATTTCAAGTGTAGTTAATGCTCAATACTATTGGGGAACCGAAAACACCTATGATTCATGGGGTACAGATAATACATACGACTCTTGGTCAACTGACAACACTTATGACTCTTGGTCAACTGACAATGTATACGACTCTTGGAGCACAGATAACACATATGATTCATGGTCAACTGACAATGTATACGACTCTTGGAATGGTGATGAAACTTATGACTCTTGGGGAACTGAAAACACCTACGACTCATGGAGTGGTGAGTACGCCTTAGCAGATACAAGTGTGTATGGTGGGTATGATCCTTATTGGGATGACTATGGTTATGGATACGGATATGGTGGCGGATATTACGATGAATATGTTTACGACGAGTATGTTTATTATGATTACTACGATCCTTATTACTATGACTATTACGTTTACTATGACTACTATTATGATAACTGTTACGATTGTTACTCATACAATCCTCCTACGTACGAAATAGTTTACGACTATTACTATTACAATCATTGTGATCATAATGATTGTGATCGACCAGATAGACCAGAACCTCCAACGAGAGATCGTGATTTAGAAGTTCAATGTGTGATTTCTGATTACACAGTTGAAGAAGGAGATTATGTAACAGTAGCAGTTGATATTTATGGAGGTGATAGTCCTTATGATATTCGATGGTATGGTGATACAAACTCATTTGACGACTTTGATAGAGATGATCGTTCACAAAGAGTTAGAATAGACGAGGATAGAAACATTCTATTAGAAGTAGAAGTAAGAGATGATGATGGTAATGTCGAACGCGATGTATGTAGAACTATTAGAGTTGATGAAGAAGACAGAGATAGAGATATCAATGTCATCACTACAACTGGTAGAGATTTAGATACACCAGACGGTGATCTAGCTGGTTTACAATCAGTTTATCTGAACCAAGTTCCATATACTGGTCCAGTTGAAGATGCTTGGAAAGCGCTACTGTTTACAATAACTCTTCTCGCTATAAGTTCTATCGCTGGATATGCTTACTACAGAAAGAGACAGAAACTATCTTTCTCAGATCATATTCAAAACTTCAAAGAGCGAAATCGTTTAAACAGATTTAACTAATAAACAAGTTCTACTAACAAAACTTGTTTAACTGAATAGAAAAACACCCCTGCATTATTTTTATAGACACGCGTTCGTTGCTACGCAACGCCGCTCTGCTCGGACTATCGTCCTGCGCAAGGTCTCTAAAAATAATGTATGGGGTGTTTTTTCTTTATTTCAAATTCTCTAGTAGCTCTTCGAATGAGAGTGTGCCGATTTGTCCGTTGTCGCGACTTTCTAAAGTGAATTTGTTCTCTTCGATGTCTTTGTCACCGATGATTATAAAGTAGGGAACTTTTTCAGTTTTAGCTTTGCGGACTTTCTTTCCGAATCCGTCATCTGATTTATCTAATTCAATTCTAAATCCGGCAGATTTTAATTGTTTTGCTAATTCGCTAGCTTTTTCAATGTGCGGTTCTGCAACTGGTATGATTTTCACTTGAACAGGTGATAGCCATAAAGGAAATTCTCCAGCAAAGTGTTCAATAATCACCGACATAAATCTCTCTAATGATCCTGCGATCGCGCGGTGAATCATAACAGGTGTTTTCTTTACTCCGTCCTTGTCTGTGTATTCTAATTTGAATCTAGCAGGCATATTGAAATCAAGTTGAACTGTAGCTAATTGCCAAACACGACCAATCGCATCTTTGAATTTGAAATCAATTTTTGGACCATAAAAAGCAGCTTCACCTTCTTCAATTCGATAATTTAATCCTTCTTCATCTGCAATTTTTTTCAAAATACTTTCTGATTCATTCCAAACATTGTCGTCACCTAAATATTTTTCGGGCTCTTTAGGATCACGAACAGAAATAAAAGCTTCATAAGAACCTTCTTTCCATAAATCAAGATCAGTATAGAACTCTTTGATAACTGAAATAATATTTTTAATTTCATCTCCAATTTGATCAGGGGTGCAGAAAACATGACCATCGTCTTGAGTTAGAGAGCGAACACGAGAAAGACCAAGTAGCTCGCCAGATTGTTCATCACGATAAACAGTTGTCGCTTCCATAAAACGAACAGGAAGGTCTTTGTAGCTACGAGCAGTTGAAGCATAAATTTGAGTGTGATGTGGACAGTTCATAGGCTTCATAACAAAACCTTCATCATCTTTTGCTTCGCGACTTTTAACTTTGAAAAGTTCGTCAGCAAATTTTTCCCAGTGACCTGAAGTTTTATAAAGGTCTGGTTTTGTAATATGAGGAATCCAAACTTTTTCAAAACCGTATCTCTCTTGAATTGAATTGATTTTATCAACAATCGCATCACGCATTGCAGTTCCTTTTGGGGTGAACATCGGAAGTCCTTGTCCAACTAAATCAGAGAAAGTAAACAAATTCATTTCTTTTCCAATTTTTCTGTGATCACGCTTTTCAGCTTCGACCATTAGATTTTTATAATCTTCAAGTGCTTCTTTTGATTCAAAAGCCACTCCATAGATACGAGTAAGCATTTTATTTTTCTCATCTCCACGCCAATAGGCACCAGCGATTTTAGTTAGCATAAAACCATCAACATTTATCTCTGAAGTATTTTCAACATGAGGACCGGCACACAAATCAACAAAATCACCAGTTTTATAAATAGAAAGTTTTTTACCTTCAGCAATTAAATCATCAATCAATTCAAGTTTATATGGTTGACCAGTAAAAATCTCACGAGCCTGCGCTTCGCCGATCTCTTCATATTCAAAAGGGGTTTCTTTGTTAAGTTGCTTTTTGATTCCTTTTTGAAAATTCTTTAAATCTTTCTCGGTTGGGGTCTTATCTGCACTAAATTCAAAATCATAATAAAAACCATTATCAATAACTGGCCCAATAGCTAATTTAGCCTCGGGATCGAATTTTAGGACTTCAATTGCCAACAAATGGGCAAGTGAATGTCGCACTTTGTGTATTTGTTCGTTCATTAAGTGAAATCATAGCATTTAAAGGGTTATTTCTAAATACTTGACAAAAAACCATAAAATGTTATACTATAAATATAAGTTCATTAAGAAACAAATACTTGCGAAATTGTATTTATTCAATTAGTCACAGTTTCAGGTAGCTAACTTTAATTATCAAAAACCAACTAGCTATCTAAAACTGTGACTAATGTTGGTCCAGTATCTATCTCTAAAAGATTTAGATTCATATCGAACTATAAGTTAGAAGGACAAAATAATGAAATACAATAAATTAAACCTCGGAACAATCGAAGCAATCGTTAACAAGCTCGGTGGAATGGAAGGCGTTGAAGCTTTCCTGTCTGGCAACGTGAAAATTACAGTTGTCAAGCACACTATCGACCTCGGCAAAGCGCCTCAACTCCCGTTCGACAACGCTGAAGTGGTAAAACACGAAAGCGAAATCAACGGAAAGAAGGTTGTCGAAATCGAGCTCCGCTCGGACGACCAACTCTATATTGACGGAAAGAAAGTGGTTCTCCACTTATCAGAACGTCAGATGGGTGACAAGCGAATTGTTGGTCACGAACTCCGTGAGGAACTCGAGTCTGGTGAGCAGGTGCTCTTGAACAGTAATGTTCTCGACTACTTGTACGATCATCCGGAACTGTTTCCTGAGCATTGGAAGAAAGATGAAAACGATGAAACTCGTTACATCTTCTTCTGGGGAAGTATCTTTCGGGACCCTTCGGACGGCCGCCTGTGTGTCCGTTTCCTGTATTGGGGCGATGGCGCACTGGACCGGTTCTACGGATGGCTCGGCTTCGACTGGTACCGCCGGCGTCCGTCTGCTTCCGTTGCAAGTTAGCTTAGATCTTTGAGCTTGGTCACTTAGACCTAGCCCTTAGATACTTAGACCTTAGTCCCGCCCAATCTTTGATTGGTGCGGGGCTTTTTTATTGATAAAATAGTATGCGGTAGTAGGTGAATATCATCAGATGGCTATTAAATTTATGTTGGGCTTTCTGGCACCGAATCCAGCAAGATAATAAATCGAGAATGTTTGCGATTACGATTTCAAACAGAGTGGTTTATTTGAGCTTTTAAAAAATAAAAATACTTGGTATGGAATATTATTGTATTTAAGATACAGAATTCGATACAACTTGGAGATAGTTCATTTAACTGTCAAAAAGTGGTGGTATGGGTGATATTTCATACATTTTCGGAACCCTTCGAACGGCAACCTGTATGTCCGTAACCTGTATTGGAACGATGGCGAACTGAACCGGAACTACAAATGGCTCGACAACGACTGGAACCGCCGGAATCCGTCTGCTTCCGTTGCAAATCTTTTTATTTCTCTCCCACATTATTTGTTGGGAGAGTTTTCTTTTGTTAGTTGTGTTTTTATTTGTCCGTGCCAACCGCCTAACATTTTTCCTATTTCATTTAGTTTTTCAGAAATTTGAATATATTTTTTATCATCTAAACTTTTGGTTTCCCAAAGAATCATTAAAAATATTTTTAAGGTATCAATTTTTCTGATTCCAACACGAACATAAGGTTGCTTTTCGTTTTTATTCAAAAAACTAGCTTGAACTATCATTTCAATACTTTCAATAAATAACTTATCTATTTTAATACCTAATGAATGACGATGAAGTTTAGGGATATTCTGATAATAGCTAAACCAGAGCAAATAAGTTTCTTTTAGTTTTTGTAATACTGGTAAAAGTCTTGCGGGGGGGGGTAGACTGTTTAAAGTGAGAAATATTTTTATTCATAAATATAATGATATCATTTCTGTTGAAAATTTGTTATTGGCTTGGCAAGAATTTTTAAAAGGAAAGAAAAGCAGAAAAGATGTTCAAGAATTTCAATTGCATTTGATGAAAAATATTTTTGAATTACATTTAGATTTAAAAAACAAAAATTATAAACATTCAAAATATCAGAAATTTAATGTTAGTGATCCAAAACCGAGAGAAATTAACAAAGCAAAAGTTAGAGACAGACTACTTCATCATGCAATTTATCAAAAACTTTATCCATATTTTGATAATAAATTTATATTTGATTCTTATTCATGTCGAAACGGAAAAGGGACTCATAAAGCCATTAATCAATTTAAAAAATTCGCTGGAAAAGTTTCTAAAAATCATACAAAAACTTGTTGGGTCTTAAAATGCGATATCAAGAAATTTTTTGCAAATATTAATCATCAAGTTTTAAAAGATATTTTGTTTAAAAATATTAAAGATAAAGATATCTTTAATTTAATAGTAATTATTATTGATAGTTTTGAAACTAAAAAAGGTTGTGGTTTTGGTCTTCCTTTAGGAAATCTAACCTCGCAATTGTTAGTTAATATTTATATGAGTGAATTTGATCAGTTTGTTAAACATAAATTGAAAGTTAAATATTATATTAGATATGCTGATGATTTTGTCTTTTTATCACAAGATAAAAATGAATTGGAAAAACTTATTCCTCATATTGAAAAATTTTTAGATAAGAGATTAAAACTAAGAATTCATCCAAATAAAATCTATATTAAAACCTATGCTTCTGGTGTAGATTTTCTTGGTTGGGTTAATTTTAATGATCACCGAGTTTTGAGGGACAAAACCAAGAAAAGAATTTTTAATAATTTAGAAAAACAAATAAAAAGATGTAGTGGAGTTAATGAAAATTCGAAACAGTCTTACTTAGGATTGGTATCGCATGGAAATACTTATAAAATTAGTGGGGAAATAAAATCTTTCTAAAATTTTAACTTGTCTTTCTTCCTGTTTTTGATAAATTTAATGTATGAAAAGTAAATCCCTACAACTAAATAATATTGTCTGGAAAGAAGGAAAACATTATGTAGCACAATGTTTGAATATTGATATTTCTAGCTTTGGTAATACTAGAAAAAAAGCACTTTCTAACTTAGAAGAAGCATTAGAATTATATTTTAATTAACCACCCCAAAAATACTTTCTATCGAGTTTCTTTGCAGGACTTCTTTTAAAAATATAACTGAGTCCGAAACCAAAACGAGAGAGAAAGTATTTTTGTGGTGGGTGGGGTTTTATTACAAAACCTTAATCGCATCAGCCAACATACTCAGCTCATCATTTCGCTTATTTAATTTCCCTTTAATCGCAATACATTTACCAGGTTCCAACTCTGCTTTATTTTTTTCAAAAACTTTCGGAAAGGCGACGATTTCTAGAGTGTCAGTTAGATCGCTCACTTTGATAAAGGCCATTTCATCATTTTTCTTTGTCCGAATTACGCGAATATCATCAATGTGACCAGCAATAACTGTACTGAAACCTGCACGATTATCTTTTTTAACATCAGCAATTTTGGCAGCTTTTTCTAATTTTTCTTTGAATTGCTCTAGTGGGTGACCAGAAATATATAAACCAAGCAATTCTTTCTCCCAAGACAATTGCTCTTTGGGATCAGCTGGATCAGCCGGAGCCAATTTCAAATGACTAGATTCTGCATCAGCACCAAAAAGAGAAGTCTGATCAGTAGATTCTTTTGATAACTCTTTTGAATAACTCAAAATTTCTTCTAGGTTGGCAAGCATCTGCCCGCGCTCACCCAGTTTGTCCATCGCACCACATTTAATTAACGCTTCAAGTGAACGCTTGTTCAAATTTTTATCTTTAACGCGCTTCAAAAAGTCTTCTAGTGATTTGAATCTACCGCCACGTTTGCGCTCTTCGATAATCACATTAGCAATTGCTTCACCAAAGTTTTTGATAGTGGTAAGCCCAAAACGAATTGCGTTTTCTGTTCCTTCTGAAGATTCTGCGAGAGCTTTTGCTTCTTTGGTAATTTCTTTGTCGTTCTCACCTTTGTTCATAATCGCGGTGAAATCTTCAAATGATTCGTTAATGTCAGGAGGTAGGACTTCAATTCCCATACGCTTACACTCGGCAACCATTTCGGCGACCTTATCAACATCACCAGATTCAGCCGTCAAAACAGCAGTCATGTATAAAACAGGGTAGTTAGCTTTGAAATAAGAAGTCAGATAAGAGACACGACCATAACTGGCAGCGTGGGCTTTGTTGAAACCATAGGCGGCGAAAGTCTCGATAGACTCCCACAACTCTGCAGTTTTTTGTTCTGAAAGTCCACCGACCTCTTGGCAACCTTTGGTGAACTTTTCGTATTGTTGCTTCATAATCTCGGGAATTTTCTTACCCATGGCCTTACGGAACTTGTCCGCTTCACCCCAAGAATATCCAGCAAAACGCACCGCAATCATCATAATGTCGTCTTGGTAAATCAAAATACCAAAAGTCGGCTCTAGGATATCTTTGAATCTCTCGTCTAGATATTTAACTTTGCTTGGGTTATTTTTTCTCTCGATGAAATCAGGAATAAAGGCCATCGGACCAGGACGATACAGAGCAACCATAGCGTTGATGTCATTAATGTTTGTTGGTTTAAGTTGCTTCAAAAATTGCGTCATCCCTTGACCGTTCAATTGGAAAGTCGCCGCAGTTTCACCACGCGCCAACATCTCATAAGTTCTAGTGTCATCTAGTGGAATATGTTCGATTTCAATATTGTCGCCGTAAATCTTTTCAATCAATTTAATAGTGTCTCCCATGATGGTCAGGTTTTTAAGTCCTAGAAAGTCGAACTTTAAAAGACCGACTCCATCTTCACCAACGGCGTGCATGTTGTATTGAGTGATTAGGTGACCTTCACCTTTTGGATCGAATTGAATAGGGACATCATCAGTCAGAGGATCAGGAGAGATAACAACACCGGCGGCGTGAACACCAATGTGTCTGGCACAACCTTCAATTTTTTTAGCCATGTCGATAATCTTTTTTACGTCTTCTTCTTTTTTGTATATTTCTTTAAGTTCTGGAACTTCATCGAGGGCGCGATCGATTGTCATTGGAAAACCCTGCGCTCCCATAGGAATTAATTTGGCGATTCTGTCTCCAAGATCGTATGGATATCCCATCGCACGAGTCACATCACGAACAGCACCTTTTGCCGCCATCGTTCCAAAAGTCCCAATCTGTGCAACATGCTCGTGACCATATTTTTCACGAACATATTCAATAATTTCATCACGCTGGGCATCGGCAAAGTCCATATCAACATCAGGCGCAGAAGGACGCTCTGGATTCAAGAAACGCTCGAAGGGAAGATTGAGTTCGATTGGGTCGACGATGGTGATACCAACTAAATAAGAAACTAGTGAGCCAGCGGCAGAACCTCTGGTGTTATAGAGAATTTTCCTCTCTTTGGCGGCACGCAAAATATCAGCAACCGCGAGGAAATATTTTGAGTATCCCTTTGTTGCGATAATGTTTAGCTCGTAATCAATACGATCGGTTAGCTCTTTGGTTTTTTCATAACCGCGCCATGTGATCCTCTCGTAGGCCATATGACGAAGTTCATCATCAGGAGTGCGACCAGATTCAATCTTGAAATCAGGGAATTTCCACTCGCCGAGAGTAATTTCGATATTACACTCATCAACAATCTTTTGAATATTTTCCACAGCGTCGGGGGTGTCTTTGAAAAGTTTTTCTGCTTGCTTGTTTGTAATAAAAGAAAAGTCAGCACCATCTCGATCTAAATTTCCACCACCACCAAAAGTAGAAGAAACTGAAATCAGTGTCCGGCGAGCTTCGCTATCTTCTGGTTTTAGATAATAAACATCTTGGGTTGCCACTAGCTTTACATCATTTTTGTGAGCAAATTCGGTAATTTTTTTAACCGCCTCGGCAAAACCTTCAATTTCTGGGTGATGACAAATTTCCATATAAAAATTCTCGTCTCCATAAGTGTCGCGATAAAATTTCAAAAGATCGCTGGCTTTTTCCTCGTCATTAAATTTAATCGCTTTGGCCAGATCACCAGAGAAAGCCGGCATAATACAAATTAAATCTTTGTTGTATTTTTTGATTATTTCGTTGTCGATTCGGGGCTTGTAATAAAAACCTTCTAGATAAGAATCTGTAACGAGACGAATCAAGTTTTGGTAACCTTTGTAATTTTTTGCTAGTAGAACAAGACGATGAGTTTGATTATCAATTCGCGCCTCTTTGTCGTGGCGAGTTCTAGTTGCTACATAAAAATCAACACCGATAATTGGTTTGATATCGTTATCAAGACACTCTTGATAAAATTCGATTGCACCGTATAGATTTCCATTGTCAGTTAATGCCAAAGCGGGCATATTATCGTCCTTTGCTTTTGCAACCAAGTCAGGTAGTTTTGGAAGTGCGTTCAAAAGGCTATAATGGCTGTGAGTATGTAAGTGGCAAAAATTAGTCTTCATTGAGATAATAATAATCTAAAATGACCAAAAACAAAAATCCACACAAAAATGAATTTAAAAACATCAACAATAAAGCGCTGAAATTCGTTGTTGGTATTGATGAGGTTGGGCGTGGTCCAGTTGCTGGTCCTGTTACAGTTTGTGCGGTTTTGATGACCGAGGATGCTTATAAAGATTTTAAAGAAAATGAAATTTGTCAGAAATTACGTGATTCTAAAAAACTTTCAGAAAAAAGACGCGAAGAATGGTTGGATCGAATTGTTCTGTGGCAAAAAGATGGAATGCTAGATTATGCAGTTTTCAATCTGTCTGCTGAAGCGATCGACAAATTTGGAATTACTAGTGCAATACAAAAATGTTTAAATAAGTGTTTAGAAAAATTAGAAGTCCCTGTCGAACATGATTGCGCACAGATTTTATTAGACGGAAGTTTAATTGCACCAGATAAATATAAAAATCAAAAAACAATTGTGGGAGGAGATGCCAGTGAGCCAATTATTGCCCTTGCTTCAATTGTTGCGAAAGTAAATCGCGACAAATACATGATTGAAAAATCAATTGAATTTCCAGAATATGGTATGGATCGACATAAAGGTTATGGAACATCAGCGCATATGAAAGCGATAGAGAAGTATGGACTTTCAAACTTTCACCGTCGAAGTTTTTTGAAAAGGTTTCTATGATTATTTAGAGCAACCAGAACAATACCTTATCGAGAATCTTTGCAGGACTTCCTTTTAAAATATAATTGAGTCCGAAACCAATTCGAGAGAAGGTATTGTTCTGGTTGACTCAATAACCAAAACCTGATACTCTTTTATCCATTATGACAGTAAGAATGAGACATACCAAAGCCCATACAAGAAACAGGAGAGCGCATCACTCGCTTTCAAATCCTGCTTTGACAAAGGATTCAAAAACAGGAGCTGTTTCTTTGAGGCACAGAGTATCTCCACAAACAGGAGAATACAAAGGTAAAAAAGTTATTGAAGTTTCTACAAAAATGAACGCGAAAAATCGCGCCAGAGCAGAAGCTGCAAAACAATCAACAAAGAAAGAAAAATAAGCCACAGCGATTCTAATAAAAAGCTTGGCTTTTTTCTTTTGTCTAGGTATAATTACTTTATAAGTTCATATGGCAAACAGGCACCTTTCCAGATCAATAGTATTACAAACTCTATTCGAGTTAGATATTCGAGAAATCGACAAAAAAGTCGCAGAAGAAATTTTGCTACGTAATACTACTGAATTTGCTCCTGGAATTGGTGATCATGCTTTCATGACAAAACTCCTAGATACAGTCGTATCTAAAAAACCAGAAATAGATAAAATAATCGAAAAGGCTGCTCCTGATTGGCCACTCGAGAAAATTGCGGTTGTTGACCGTAATGTTTTGCGTCTTGGTCTTGCAGAGCTACTTTTCTCTGATAAAGATGAAGTTCCAGCCAAGGTTGCTATCAACGAAGCAATTGAACTAGCTAAATCCTTTGGAGGAGAATCATCCGGAAAATTCATTAACGGTGTTCTAGGTGCTGTTTATAAAGAGATGGGTGAACCTGGTAAAGATCAGGTATCTAAGAAGAAAAAGGATGAAATTGCGTTTGAAGATATGCCAATTGAAAAGAAAGTTGGTGCGGTTGTTTATTGCAAGCAAGACGACGAATATTATGTTGCGCTAGTTCATGATGTATTTGGGCATTGGACACTATCAAAAGGAGGTTTAGAAGATGGAGAAGATGACGAAACCGGCCTTAAAAGGATCATTAATGAAGAACTCGGAATTGAGATAAAAGAACTTTTGGATAAGCTAGGTGAAAATGAATATGTTGCTAATCATCCGGAAAAAGGTAAACATCGCAAGCAGGTTACTTATTATTTAGTTTCTGCAGATCATGACGATGTAAAACTTGGTGAGTCAGGCGGTTTAGATGATGCCCGCTGGTTTAAACTTAAAGAAATTCTTGATTTAAATTTTTATGATGATATTCTGCCTTTAGTTACCAAAGCTATTAAAAAATTGGCAACTGATAAAACTACAAAATAGTTTTTTAATAATTAATTACGGCATTTGTCGTCAAAATATGGATTATAATAAAATAGAAGAAAAAATCGGTGTTAAATTTAACGACCGAAATATGTTGATTCAAGCCTTTACTCACCGTTCATTTTTAAATGAAAATAAAGATAAAGAATTGAAACACAATGAAAGATTAGAATTTTTAGGAGATGCAGTTTTAGAATTAGTTACAACTGATTACTTGTTCCGCACTTTTCCAGATAGACATGAAGGAGATTTAACTTCATTTCGTGCTGCTCTGGTTAATACACAATCTATTTCTGACGCCGCCACTAATTTAGGGTTTAATGATTATTTGCGACTTTCTAAAGGGGAATCAAAAGATGTTGGTCGCGCTCGTTCATATATTCTAGCTAATACATTTGAATCGGTTATTGGTGCAATTTATATTGACCAAGGTTACGACGCTGCTGCAAAATTTATCGCAGAGACACTTTTACCATCTATTGATCAAATTATTAAAGAAGGAACTTGGATTGACGCAAAGAGTAAATTGCAAGAAGTCGTTCAAGAAAAACATAGCCTGACTCCTTCATATGAGACAATAAAAGAAGAAGGTCCTGACCATGATAAGAATTTCACAGTCGCTGTCTATTTTGGCGACAAAGAAATAGATACTGGATCTGGTAAATCAAAACAAGAAGCAGAACAAGATGTCGCTCGAAAAATTTTAAAGAGAGAGGGAATTTTATAGAAATAATTAAGGCCTTTAATAAAAGGTCTTTTTTCTTTCTTAAAATAAAGCTATAATATTCCTTATGTATCTAAAAGAGCTAGAAATAAATGGTTTTAAATCGTTCGCTAATAAATCATCTCTAAAATTTGATTCTCCTATATCTGCGATTGTTGGACCTAATGGTTCTGGTAAGTCTAATATCGCCGAGGCTTTTCGCTTTGTTTTGGGAGAGCAATCTTTTAAATCAATGCGTGGTAAAAGAGGTGAAGATTTGATTTTCAGTGGGACTAATTCAGCCGGCAAACAATCACGAGCGAGCGTTAAAGTTTTCTTTGATAATAGCGACAAAGGACTTCCTATTGATTTTGATGAAGTTACCGTCGAGAGAACGGTTTTTCGTGACGGCGTGAACGAATACAAAATCAATGGTTCTTCCGTCAGACTAAAAGATATTACGGAATTATTAGCTAGTGCAAATGTTGGTTCCAGCGGGCATCACATTATTTCTCAAGGTGAAGCAGACAGAATTTTAAATACCACACCAAAGGAAAGAAAAACTATTTTAGAAGAAGCGCTGGGTTTGAAAATTTTTGAATACAAGAAAAATGAAAGTCAGAAAAAATTAGAAAAAACTGATGAAAACATTAAACAAGTTCAATCGTTGCGTCGTGAAATTGCTCCGCATATTAAATTTCTTAAAAAACAAGTTGAAAAAATCGAGGAAGGTAAACAAATCAAATTAAAGTTGGTGGATCTTTATAAAGAATACTTTAAACGCGAATCTCTTTATTTAAAATATAAAAAACAAGAACTGGCGCATGCGATTGACGAGCCGAAAAATCGCTTAAACGAAATTGATAAAAAAATCTCTGAATATCGAGAAATCGCTGAAAAAGAAGAACAAACAGAATTAAAAGGTCAAATCCAGACTCTTCAATCTGATTTATCACAAATCAATTCAGAAAAATCAGACTTAATTAGGAAACAAGGTCAAACTGAAGGTGAGTTGCAATCATTAGAAAAACTTCTTTCAAGACAGGAAGTGGTAAAGCGTGAACAAATCACAATAGATCAGAGCGATTTAGAATCACTAGAACAAAAAATATCAGAAATCCACAACAGTATAGAGAGAGAAAGTGACTTAATGGTTTTGCGAGAAAAAATATCTCAAATTGTTTCTTTGATTTCTGGTTTTATAAAATCTCAAAATGGTGAAGATGAAGCAAATCAACAAAACAAAGAACTCTTATCTGAAATAGAAACTGTTAAAGGAAAATTAAGTGAAATTGTTTCAGAAATAGAAGTTGTAAATCAAAGAGAGAGTGAATTACAACAAAAATTGTCACAAATGCGAGAGCAATTAGAATCTGATAAAACTGATTCGTTGGTGGCCGAAAAAGAAATTATCAAATTAATGACCGAGAAGAACGAACTTCAACAAATTATTTCTAAACATTCTGTGGAAATTCACAATTTTAATCAAGACGAAGCGAACTTTAAACAGGAATTAATGGAGGCTCACACAATTTCAGGGCGTGAAGCTTTGGATTATGAAAATATTGAATTTAAAGAAGGGGATTTGCATGTCCAAGAAAAAGAAATCGCCGAGGAAGAGCGACAAAAACAATTAGATCGAAAAAGGGAAATTGATCGCTTGAAAATAAAAGTGGAAGAATTTGGGAGTGGTTCGGGAGAGGAGATTATTCGCGAATACGAAGAATCAAACGAGCGGGATAAATTCTTGCTCTCTGAGATAGAAGATTTGGAAAAATCAGCTGAATCTTTGAAGCAATTGATTACCGAGCTAGAAGAAAAAATTAGCCAGAAATTCCACGAAGGAATAGAAAAAATTAATTCAGAATTCCAGAGATTTTTTGCACTAATGTTTGGTGGTGGAACTGCTTCGATAAGAGTTGTAAAAATTAAAAATCGCGTCCGTCGCGACACCGATCTAGATTTTGGACAAGATGAAATTCCAGAAGAAGAAAAACAAGAGGAAGGTTTAGAAGTGGATGTTTCTTTGCCTCGTAAAAAAGTAAAGGGTCTTATGATGCTATCAGGTGGGGAACGCGCACTTACTTCAATTGCGCTTATATTCGCTATGTCTCAAGTTAATCCTCCGCCTTTTATTATCCTTGATGAAACTGACGCCGCTCTCGACGAAGCAAATTCTCGTAAATATGGCGATATGATTGAAAATCTATCTGGGCATTCTCAATTGATTCTGATTACTCATAATCGCGAAACTATGGGTCGCGCGGGGGTTCTCTATGGTGTCACTATGATGCAGGGAATTTCGAAATTACTTTCTATTAATTTTGAAGACGGAATTGAGTGGGCGAAGTAGGTTGACTTTTAAGTATAAAATAATATTATTCAAAGCAGATGCTCATTAAATGACGACAAGCATCTTTCTGCTATAAGCGTAGGAAGCTAATTTCAGGTTCGAGTCCTGAATATGGCACCATATGGTATACATAAAATACAGAGTATATCCAGATGGTACTATTGAAGTTATTTGTAAGAAATAACTTCTAATACTAAATCTGAAGACAAGAAACCTCTTCTTGTATACAAGGTTAGTGACACCTTTTGTCGTCACAAGTCACATTAAGACCCACTTCGGTGGGTCTTTTTATTTTAGTAAAGTTACTTATCTTCCTTAACCAAATCCATATCAATTTTCTTCTGATCTAAATTAATTGATTCGACTTTTATTTTAATGTCATCACCGAGACGGAATTTCTTGCCAGTTTTTTCTCCGACCATCGCATAACTTTTTTCATCAAATTTGAAAAAGTCGTCGCCAAGTTTTGTTACATGAATTAGTCCTTCAGTTAAAGTGTCTTTGGTTTGAGCGAAAATTCCAAATGGTGTCACACCAGAAATAACAGCTTCGAATGCTTCGCCGATATGATCTTGCATGTATTCTGCTTGTTTATAGCGAATTGATTCACGTTCAGCTTCTGTAGCCATGATTTCGCGTTCGGTTGATAGGGAAGCTGCTTCTTCGAAGTAGTTAAGTTCGTTAGCTTCAATTTTTTGATCATGCAAAAAATTATAAAGAATTCTGTGAACTAACAAGTCAGGATAACGCCTGATTGGGGAAGTAAAATGAGTGTAGAATTTAAAAGCCAGACCAAAGTGTCCAATATTGGCAGGAGCATAAATAGCCTTGCTCATAGTTCTAACAGCCGCAGTTTTAATCATATTTTCTTCATTTTTCCCTTCAATATCATCAAACAATTTGTTTAAATCTTTAGCATCAACATAACCTTCATCATCAAGAGGCAGAAAGTAACCTAGTCCTTTGACGAAATTCGCCAAATCTTCTAACTTGTCCTTGTTTGGTAAATCGTGAATTCTGTAAATTAATTTGTTGTGAATGTTTCCTTGAACCTTTCCGTTATCGTGCATAAATTTAGCTACTTCGCGATTGGCAAGAAGCATCATTTCCTCAACTAGTTTATGTGTATCAATTCTTTCTTTTTTAATAACGCGGAGTGGGCGACCATTTTCATCAAGTTCGAATTTAATTTCATCAGATTCAAATTCAATTGCACCTTTGGCGCGTTTTTCTTTTGCTAATTGCTTGGCAATTTTATTCATTTGAACTAGTTCTTCTGCATAAGGACCACTTTCGGCATCGATAACTGCTTGGGCTTCTTCATAAGTGAAACGCTTTTTAGAATGGATAACAGACTTTCCAAATTTACGATTTACAACATGAGCATTTTCATCAAGTTCGAAAATTGCAGAGAATGCCAATTTTTCAGTATTTGGATTAAGTGAACAAAGATCGTTAGATAAGACTTCAGGTAGCATCGGAATAGTTCGGTCGACCAAGTAGACAGAAGTAGCGCGATCATAGGCTTCTTTGTCCAGCGCAGATCCTGGAGTTACATAATGTGATACGTCAGCGATATGAACACCGATTTCAAAATTTCCGTTATCTAATTTTTTAATATGCAAAGCATCGTCAAAGTCCTTGGCGTCGGCTGGGTCAATTGTGAATACTCCTTCTTCGCGCAAATCAAATCGCTTGTCAATTTCTTCTTGTGGAATTTCACTCCATTTTTTATCTAATTCCTCGGCTTCTTTGTCTACTTTTTCTGGAAAATCAATAATAAAACCTTTTTCGTAAATAATAGATTGAATTTCTACTTCGTGTTCACCTTTGTTTCCAAAAATTTTCATTAGAGAAGCTTCTGGAAGTTGGCCTTTTTGCCAATCCTCTAACTTGATCAGAACTTTTTGTCCTGAGGTGACTTTCTCAATAAATTCTTTTTGTAGTTTAAAGTCTGTGTAAACTTTAAAATTATCCGGCTTAATAATTATTTCTCCGTTTTCTTCTGTGACAGTTCCAACAAATTGAGTCCTCGCACGAGAAATTATTTGTGTGACCTCTCCCAAAGCTCGATCATCAGCTCCTACGCCGATTTTACGAACTCTGACAGTGTCGCCGGGCAATGCCTGGTTCATTTTTTCTGGTTCAACTACTATTTCATCTTTAGAATCTGGAATTTTAAGGAATCCCATTCCTTTACCGTTAGTGCTAATTTTAGCTTCAATTAAATTTTGTTCATTCATATTAATGGTAATGTTAACTCAAAAATGATTAAAATGCGAATTAATAAATTAGTTTATATTGACCTACTTAAAAACATTTGCTACTATTTCGCTCATGTTAATAATTAGATTACAAAGAGTAGGAAAGAAAAACGAACCAACATTTCGTATTGTTTTAACTGACTCAAAGAATGGACCAAAAAGTGGTAAATTCTTGGAAATCCTTGGTTCATACGATGCTCGTGATAAAAACGAATCAAAAGTAAAAGCTGACAGAGTAAAAGAGTTGATTGCTGAAGGTGCACAACTTTCTGACACTGTTCGCAACTTTTTAATTACTAAAGGTGTTATCGAAGGAAAAAAGGTTAATGTCCTACCAAAGAAAACTCCAGTTATCGATGAAGAAAAATTAAAAGCCGAAGAAGAAGCTAAAGCTGCCGCTGAAGCAGAATCAAAAACTGAAGAATCAACTCCATCTGAAGAAGGTGAAGAATCAAAAGTTGAAGAGTCTGCACCAGAAGTACCAGCAGAAGAAGCTAAACCCGAAGAAGCTCCAACCGAAGATCCTGTAGAAGAAAAAGTAGCTTAAATTAAAAAACATCTCGAAAGAGATGTTTTTTTGTTGACTACTATTTAAAATATGTTTTATAATACAAGCAGAGCAGTTGACGTAGAAACTGCCGTTATTCGTTAAAGATAAAGAAAAGAAAATGTCAGCAGAAAATGAATTAGATTATCAATTTTTGGAAAGCACAGTTAAGGCTTTGGTAGATAATCCAGAAGAAGTTAAGATTGATAGAACTGTCGATGAAATGGGAGTTCTATTAACTTTAAATGTTAGTCCAGATGATATGGGAAAGATTATCGGACGCCAAGGGAATACTGCAAAAGCTATCAGAATTCTTTTGAGAGTTGTTGGAATGAAAAACAACGCTCGCGTTAACCTAAAAATTAACGAACCAGAAAATGGTAAAAGACCTGAAACAACAGTTGATGAAGCAATTGATGATTTAAAAATTTAATCTATTTTAAATCAGACAAGAAGCAAACAAAAAAACACCATACTCTCTCGTTTTGGTTTCGGACTCTGTTTTATTTAAAAAGGAAGTCCTGCAAAGAAACTCGATAGTAGGTGTTTTTTTGTTTGCTTTTAAATTAAATCTGATTAAACTATAAAAATGAATTTCCACATAATTACATTATTTCCAGAATCAATGGAATCTTATATTAAATCTTCAATTATCAAGCGCGCCATTGAAGATAAAAAAATTTCGGTCAAATTCTACAACCCGAGAGACTTTACCAATGACAAACACAAAAGGATTGATCAAAAGCCGTATGGTGGAGGTCCAGGAATGGTTATCCAGGCTGAACCAGTCATAAAAGCTATCGCTAAAGCAAAAGGTCGCAAGAAAAAAGTGAAGATATACTTTACTTCACCTTCTGGAAAAAAATTCACAACTGACATCGCTAAAAAAACTGCCAATAATTACAAAGACACAATTATAATTTGTGGTCGCTACGAAGGGATTGATGCCCGAATTAAAAAAGTCTTTAGTATGGAAGAAATTTCAATCGGAGATTATGTTTTAACTGGCGGCGAATTGCCAGCTCTTGTGATGATGGATTCTATCTCTCGACAAGTTAAAGGTGTTTTAGGTAATGTGCTTTCTTGTGAGGAAGACAGAATCTCATCTCCAGAAGTTTATACAAGACCAGAGTCTTTTAAATATAAGAAAAAGAATTATAAAGTTCCAAAAGTTTTATTAACTGGAAATCATGCAGATATAGATAAATGGCGATCTTCGAAAAGAGGAAAATAATTTAAGTTATAAACATAATTTAATATTATTGTTTATTTTTTTTGTTATAATTCCATTGATTTTAAATTTTAAATAAAAGTGAAAAAAATAACTCAAAAAAAAGGTTTTACATTAATTGAACTTTTGGTTGTGATATCAATTGTGGCTCTTTTAACAACAATAATTTATGGATTTGTTGGAGAGGCTAGGGCTGAAGCTCAAGATAAGAAAAAAATACAAGAATCTAGACAAGTCAAAAATGCTTTAGAGATTCATAGAAATAAAACTGGTTCAGTACCATCAGAAGGCTCATTAGATCCAAATACTGCATATAATGAAAACAGTACAGAATATGAAAATGCAATGCTGGAATTAGTAAACAGCGGTTCTATTCCAGAAATACCTACTTCAGACAATGGTGAAGATTATTTTTATTTAATTGACGATTCGGGGAATGGTGTATTTGGTGCAATATTAAAATCAGATTCTTCAATCAGTGAAAATAACGGGTGCTATTTTACAGAACCAGATTTTGGTTGTTTAGGTGATAATGCAACTTATACTATTGAATTTGATAGAGAATCATTAATTGCAGAGGCGGAAAGTTGTTCAGGTGGTGTATGTGGTTCGGTAGGGGAAGGTCAAGATGATGCTGGCGGAACTTCGACTATATGGAGCTCTTATCCTGAGCAAGGATCTCATGCTGCTCAAACTACTCGAAGTACTTTTGATTATGTTACAGGCAGATGTGCTGAATTAAATACTGTTGCTAGTTATAATGATGGATATACTAATTGGAGATTGCCAACAGCTAGTGAGTTATATAGTCATTATGAAAAACAGGTTAATGGTGAACATAGTGAATTTACTAAAACCGGGTGGTATTATTGGTCTTCTACTCCTGGTGATAGCGGAGGTCATTACGGTGTAAGAATACTTTCAGGTTCTCTTGTTCAAGATGAACTCTCAGATTCTTATAATTCAGGTTATTATAGATGTGTTAGAACTGAATAAGTGTGGAAAACACGTTGACATTGATTTAGTTATAGTTTATAGTGTCTCTTAATACTTGGGGGGATTGAGTTTTGGTAAGTAAGTAGATTTTTATATTTTATAGGGGAAAAACTGCGAATATAAATGCAGATTTCAAAATTACAAAATAATTAGAATTCAAATACAAGCAAGCACAAACTTTTTATAAGGTTTGAGTGTTAGCTTGTCTTTTGTCTGTTTATAAGGGAGATTTATAAGATAAAATATTATATGGCTAAAAAACAATTGATAAGAACTGACTTGGGGAATACTATTGGTCAAAGAGAGAAAAAATATTTCTCAAAATACAAAAAACCAAGAGTAGAAATTCCTAATCTTTTTGAAGGGCAATTAGATTCTTTCAAAGATTTACTAGATAATGGTTTAAAAAATGTATTCGAAGAATTTTCTTCTATTAAAGATTATTCAGAAAAGAAATTCGAATTAAAACTTGGAAAAATTGTTTTTGACAAACCAAAGCTTTCTGCCAAAGAAGCTCGTCAAAATCACCTTACTTATGAGGTTCCGATGAAAATCAGGGCTACCCTTATAAACAAAACTCTTGGAACAGAAAAAGAGCAAGAAATTTTCCTTGCTGATTTTCCTTTGATGACAGATCATGGGACTTTTCTAATTAACGGTGTTGAAAGAGTTATTGTTCCTCAACTAGCTAGATCTTATGGTGTCCTGTTCACAAAGCAACTGCTTCGTGGGCGTTTTCAATTTGGTTCAAAAATAATTCCTTCAAGAGGTGCATGGATTGAATTCGAAACAGACGCTGACGATATTATCTATATTAGAATAGACAGAAACAGAAAATTCCCTGTAACTACTTTCTTGAGAACTCTTGGGGTTGGGACTGACAAAGATATCCTTAATCTATTTAAAGGTGACGACAAGACAATGCTTGCGATTCAAAAAACTCTAGATAGAGATGCAACAAAAACTGTTGATGAAGCTTATCTTGATGTATACAAAAGACTAAGATATGGTGATCTTGCCACATTAGAAAATGCAAAAGATTTTGTTGATTCAATTCTTTCAGAAGCAAGATATGACTTATCAGAAGTTGGTAGATTTAAATTCAACAAAAGATTTGGTCTTGGTGTTGATAAAAAATCACTAGAAAAAAGAACAATTGATATTAATGATTTAACAATTATTTTAAAACATGTAATAAGTCTAAATCACACTCCAAATGCAGAAGAAGATGATATTGATCATTTAGGTTCAAGAAGAGTTCGTTTTGTTGGTGAACTATTAGAACAAAAAGTAAGAACTGGTATGGCTCAAATGAAGAGAAATATTCAAAACAGAATGTCTACAATTGATACAGACACATCTCTACCTGCAAACTTTATTGCTCCACGTCCACTTCAAGCAAGAATCAAAGAGTTCTTCACAACGAACCAACTTTCACAATTCATGCTACAAGAGAACTTGCTGACAGAAACAGAACACCTTAGAACTCTTTCAGCATTAGGTCCTGGAGGTTTGCAACGTGAACGAGCAGGACTAGAAGTTCGTGACGTTCATCCATCTCACTATGGTCGTGTTTGTCCAATCCAAACACCAGAAGGTCCAAACATTGGTCTTATTTTGCGTCAATCTATTTTCTCTAGAACAAATAAATACGGAATGATTGAAACTCCTTATTTGAAAGTTGAAAAAGGTAAAGTGACTGGAGAGGTTGTTTATATGAATGCTCATGATGAAGAAGGAAATATTATTGCTCATGCTGCTACAAAATTTGATGATAACGACAAATTCGTCGACAAGTATGTAAGTGCTAGACAAAATGGAATTCCGGTTATCGTTAAAAATACCGAAGTTGATTATGTTGATGTTGCTCCAAACCAAGCATTCTCAATTGCTACTTCAATGATTCCATTCTTGGATCATAATGATGCCAACCGTGCGCTTATGGCTTCTAACATGCAAAAACAAGCCGTTCCTCTATTACAAGCAGAAGCTCCTGTTATTGCAACTGGAACTGAATATGATGCTCTACTATCTTCTAATCGTGTTTTAAGAGCTAAAGATTCAGGGGAAGTTCAAGCTGTGGATGCTAGAAAAATTATTATAAAAAATTCAAAAGGTAAGTTGGATGAATACGAGCTTGAAAATTACCGTAGAACAAACAACTTTACTTTATTTAACCACCGTCCAATTGTAAATGTTGGCCAAAAAGTTAAGAAAGGAGAATTAATTGCTGACACATCAACTTCAGACAATGGTCAAATTGCTCTAGGTAAAAACTTACTTGTTGCTTTCATGTCATGGAGTGGTTCTAACTACGAAGATGCGATTATTATTTCTGAAAGATTAGTTCGTGATGATACTTTGACTTCAATACATCTAGAAGAAGTTGTTGTTAATGTTCGCGATACAAAATTAGGTCCAGAAGTTACAACATCTGATATCCCAAATGTTGGTGATACAAAGCTTCGTGATTTAGATGAAGAAGGAATTGTGCGTATTGGTGCAGAAATTAGACCAGGAGATATTTTGGTTGGTAAAATTACACCAAAAGGTGAATCACAATTAACACCAGAAGAAAGACTACTAAGATCTATTTTTGGAGACAAGGCTCGTGATGTTAAAGACTCTTCAAAAAGGGCAGAAGGTGGTATGAGAGGTCGTGTAATCGGAGTTAAAGTTTTTTCAAGAGAAAACGGAGATAAGCTTGATTCTGGAATAATTAAAAGAATTCACATCGAAGTTGCTCAGTTACGCCCAATTACAGTTGGAGATAAGTTAGCCGGTCGCCATGGTAACAAGGGTGTTATCTCAAGAGTTCTTCCGGCAGAAGATATGCCGTATAACGAAGACGGAACTCCTGTAGATATTATTCTTACTCCGCTTGGTGTTCCATCTCGTATGAACCTTGGTCAAATTCTAGAACTTCACCTTGGACTTGCTGCAAACTCACTAGATTATCAAGCAATCTGTCCTGCTTTCGCTGGTGCAACTGTAGAAGAAATCAGAGAAGAATTGGCAGAAGCTGGATTTAATACAAACGGTAAAATGCCTCTTTTTGATGGTAGAACCGGTGAACAATTTGAACAAGATATAGCTACAGGTTATATGTATATGTTGAAACTTCACCACATGGTCGAAGACAAGCTTCACATGAGATCTATTGGTCCATACTCTCTTATTACACAACAACCGCTTGGAGGTAAAGCTCAAAATGGTGGTCAAAGATTTGGAGAAATGGAAGTCTGGGCGCTACTTGGTCATGGTGTTGCCCATACACTTCGCGAAGTTCTAACTTATAAATCAGACGATATAGTTGGTCGTTCAGCTGCCTTTGATTCTATTGTTAAAGGTCAACCTATTTCACAAACTAACACTCCTGCGTCATTTAACGTTCTTGTTAGCAATATTAGAGGTCTAGCCTTGGATATTGATATTATAAATGAAGTCGATGAAGATGAAAAAATTAATAATAAATAATCAAACAATCATGAGAAGAAAACAAAAAGAAGTAAAAATTGATAAAATTTTCTTGAGATTAGCATCTCCAGAAAGAATTTTAGAGTGGTCACATGGGGAAGTTACAAGACCAGAAACAGTCAATTATAGAACTCAACGTTCTGAAAAAAATGGTTTGTTTGATGAAAGAATCTTCGGTCCAGAAAAAGACTACGAATGTTATTGTGGAAAATACAAAGGAATTCGTTACAAAGGAATTACTTGTGAAAAGTGTGGAGTTGAAGTAACTCGTGCAATTGTTCGCCGTGATAGAATGGGGCATATTGAACTTGCTTCACCTGTATCTCACATTTGGTTTTTGCGTTCTATGCCATCTAGAATTTCATTAATTCTAGGAATGACATCGTCTGATGTTGAAAAAGTTATTTATTTCGCTGGCTACCTTATTACAAAAGTGGATGAAGATGAAAAGAAGAGAATTCTTTCTGATCTTGATTCTGAACTAAAAACAAAATCAAAAACTGCGCAAGATGAAAAAACAAAAAATCATCTTAAAGATCTTTACCAAGATACAAAAAGTGAAATAGACAGCATCGTCCAAGGAAAAGTAATTGATGAAGTCCAATATCATAAATACTCTATGAAATATGGCTCACTTTTTGAAGCTGAAATCGGTGCTGAAGCAGTTTATGAAATTTTCAAAAATCTAAAACTTGAAGAGCTTAAAGCTAACTTGGAAAAAGATCTTGAAAAAGCAACATCAGTAACAAGAGACAAACTAAATAAAAGATTAAGTTTGGTTAAATCAATGATTCGATCAAACATTAGACCAGAGTGGATGTTTTTGAAATATATTCCAATTATTCCTCCTGCTATTCGTCCGATGGTTGCGCTTGATGGTGGAAGACAAGCTACTTCTGATGTTAACGATCTTTATCGTCGTGTAATTAACAGAAATAACCGTCTGAAAAAACTTAAAAATATCGGTGCACCTGATGTTATTTTGAGAAATGAAAAGAGAATTCTACAAGAAGCTGTAGATGCTTTGATTGATAATTCAATTAGACACAATTCAAATTCAGGGATGATGAGTGCAGCTCAAAAAAGACCATTAAAATCAATTGCTGATTCACTAAAAGGGAAAAGAGGTATTTTTAGAGGAAACCTTCTTGGTAAGCGTGTTGATTATTCTGGACGTTCTGTAATTGTTATTGGTCCTACACTAAAACTAAATCAGTGTGGTCTTCCAAAACATATGGCGCTTGAACTTTTCAAACCATTTGTGATATCTGAGCTTTTGAAAAAAGAATTAGCCTTCAATATTAGAGGTGCTGGTCGCTTGATTGACGATGGAGCTCCAGAAGTTTGGGAAATTTTAGAAGAAGTAATTAGAGATAAGTACGTTCTACTAAACCGTGCCCCTACTTTGCACCGTCTTGGTATCCAAGCTTTCAAACCGGTTTTGATCGAAGGTAAAGCTATCCAAGTTCACCCACTTGTGTGTACTGCTTTCAATGCTGACTTCGACGGTGACCAAATGGCTGTTCATGTACCATTATCTGTAGTTTCTCAATATGAAGCTCGTGAAATTATGGCAGCTGACAAGAACGTATTGAAACCAGGTTCTGGTGAGCCTGTCGTCGCAGCTAAATTGCTAGATATTCTATTGGGATGTTTCTGGGTAACAAAAATGATCAAAGGCGAAAAAGGTGAAGGTATGATATTCCCAGGACCAAACACTGCTATGACTGCCCGTGATTACAGTCTTCTTTCTCTAAGAGCAAAAATAATAATCAAGAGTAAAGCAGGAACAAAATATGAATCAGAAAATGGTCAAATAGAAACAACTGTTGGAAGAATTATGTTCAACTCAATTCTGCCTGATGATTATCCTTATGTTAATGACGAAATCAACAAAAAGAAAATGTCTGAAATTGTTGATGATTTAATTGCGCGTTACGGTATTAGTGGTATTCCAAAAATTCTTGATGATATTAAGGAATTCGGTTTCAAATATGCTACAAAATCAGGTATAACATGGGCTATTGATGACTTGGTTATTCCAGTAGAGAAAAAACCAATTATTGATGCTGCAACAGAAGAGGTTAAACAAGTTGTAAGACAGTTTAACGATGGTCTTCTTTCAAATATGGAGAAGAAAAGAAAACTTACAACAATTTGGCATGAAGCTAAAAATAAAATTGAAGCGTTAATTCCTGGAACTTTAGATGAAAATTCTCCAGTTTATGATATGTGGAAATCGGGAGCCAGAGGTTCTCTTGGACAAATTACTAACATGGCAGGTATGAAAGGTCTTATTGTTAACTCAAAAGGTGAAGAAATTGAAACCCCAGTTCTATCATCTTCAAAAGAAGGATTCAGTCCTATCGAATACTTCACATCAACTCACGGTTCTAGAAAAGGTCTTACCGACACTGCTCTAAACACTGCTAAAGCCGGTTACCTAACTAGAAGACTCTTTGACGTTGCCCAAGATGTAATTGTTAATGAACATGACTGTGGTACAAAAAATTCAATTCTAATCAAACGTGATACAGGTGATTCAGGTATTGAAGTTCCTATCTCAAAGAAAATTAAAGGTAGAGTTCTTGCTAAAGAAGTTAAAGCAGGAGACAAAACTTACAAAAAAGGTCATCTTATAAGTAAATTAGATGCACTTGATATTGAAAACAGTGACCTGAATGAAATAGAAGTTAGATCGCCGCTTACTTGTGAATCTGGTAAAGGAGTTTGTGCTAGTTGTTATGGTTCAGACCTTGGTAAAGATGAAATGGTTGATCTAGGTGAAGCTATTGGTACAATTGCCGCACAAGCTATTGGTGAACCTGGTACACAGTTAACTATGAGAACTTTCCATGCTGGAGGTACTGCTGTTGTTGGTGGAGACATTACACAAGGTCTTCCTCGTGTTGAAGAGGTTTTTGAAAGAAGAAAACCAAAATCACCAGCTATCATCTCAAAAACAGATGGAATTGTTTCAGAAATTCGTGATGAAAAGAAAGAAAAAATATTGGTTGTTTCTCCAAAAGCTGGAGCAAAAAGTCAAAAACTACAAGAATATAAAATTTCTGAAATCCGAACACTCTTGGTTAAAGAAGGAGATGAAATTACTAAAGGTCAATTACTAACTGATGGTTCAGTTGATATTGCAGAACTATATAAACTTGCTGGTCGTGAAGCTGCTGAAAACTATATTATTGGACAAATCAACAGAGTTTACGAACTTCAAGGAGAGCCAGTCTCAAGAAAACACATCGAAATTATCGTTAGACAAATGTTCTCAAGAATTAAAATTACAGAAATAGGCGATTCATTGTTCGCTGTTGGGGATGTTGTTAGTAGATCTGATTTCAACGCAGAAAACAAAAAATTATCTGAAAGTAACAAAATGGAAGCTAAGGGAGATGTTGTTCTGCTAGGTATTACAGAAGTATCACTTTCAAGAAAAAGTTTCTTGTCAGCGGCTTCATTCCAACACACAACAAAAGTTCTTATCAACGCAGCTATTCGTGGTGCCGAGGACAATTTGAGTGGACTAAAGGAAAATGTTATTTTAGGTCGCTTGATTCCAGCTGGTACAGGTTTTGTCGGAAGTAAGAAATATGAACAAGCAAAATTAATTGAAGAAGAAGCAATTGCAAAATACGAAGAGCTGAATTCATACGATAACGAATAATAATTAAAAAAACTATGTCGCAAGATAATGTATCAAAAATAAAAGAGCGACTAGGAATCAAAGAAGTTGTCGAGACATATATCAAACTAGAAAAAGCGGGAAGTAACTTTAAAGGTAGATGTCCGTTCCACAATGAAAAAACACCATCTTTCTTTGTTTCTCCAGATCGAGATTCATACTATTGTTTTGGTTGTGGTGCAAAAGGCGACATATTCACTTTTGTTCAAGAATACGAAGGAATTGATTTTTTAAATTCTTTGAAATTATTGGCTGATAGAGCTGGTATAAAATTAGATAAAATTAATCACAAGCAGAATTCGCAAGAAAATCTCCTGAAAGAAATCCTCGAAGAAGCAACGATTTTTTTTGAGGATGCATTCAAAAAAAATTCCGAGGTAATGATTTATCTTAAAAAAAGAGGATTGAATGAAGACACTATCAAAGAATGGCGAATTGGTTTTGCACCTAATGGTTGGAGTAATCTATCAGACCACCTAAAGAAAAAAGGTTACAAAGAGTCAGATATTGAGAAAGCGGGTCTGATCAAAAAAGGTCCAAAAGAAAGTTATTACGACAGATTTAGAAGTAGGATAATTTTTCCGATACATAATTCAAACGGAGACATTATCGCTTTTACCGGAAGAATTTTTGGAGCAGAAGAAGATACCGCAAAGTATTTAAATAGTCCTGAAACTGAACTATTTAAGAAATCTGAAATACTTTTTGCTTTTGATAAAGCTAAAGGTTCAATAAGAAAAAATGACTTTGCTATTTTAGTTGAAGGGCAAATGGATACGATTATGTGTCATCAGGCCGGATATAAGAATGCTATCGCATCGTCCGGTACAGCCATAACAGAAACCCAACTAAGAAATATCAATAGGTTATCCAAAAATTTGGTCATTGCTTATGATTCTGATAGTGCTGGTTTCGCTGCTTCAGAAAAAGCTTGGAAAGTTGCATTGTCAATTGGAATGGATGTTAAAATTTCGCCGATTGAAGAAGGTCTAGACCCTGCAGACTTGATCCAAAAAGATCCAAAAAAATGGAAAGAGACTATCAAAAAATCAGAGCACATCATAGATGTCTTTATAAGAAAAATATCAAATTCAGAAACCGATAAACGAAAAATAATTCAAAGAGTTATAAAAGACATTGTTCCACACTTGAAATACATATCTTCTAGTATGGATAGAGATCACTTTGTAAAAAAAGTCGCCGAAGCTTTTGACATATCAATAGAAGCTATAAACGAAGAGGTAGCTTCTTATGAAGACGATAACGGTGAATCTTTAAATTTGAATAATTTATCAAAATCTTCTCTAGTTGAAAGGGAAAAATTTGATGAATTAGCATTAGAGAAAAGGATATTTGGCGTGATGTATGCTCTTGAGAAAAAAGACGAAGAGGAATTCAAGATGATGCAGGAGGGGATAATAAATATTGTAGGTCAAGAGGGATATGATAAAATTTTAGAAAGTATAAATGAGGAACTAGAAGAAATTATATTTGCCGTTGAAAATTCTTTTGATGAAAAGAATATTAAAATAGAATCCAAAGAATTATTAAAAAATTTAAAAATAAAAAAATTAAATAACGATAGGAAAAAAATATTATTAGAGCTTAAAAAAGCCGAACAACAAAAAGATGAAGAGTTAGAGAATAATTTATTATTAGAAATCAATAAAATTTCAAAAAAAATACAAGAAATAAATTAAATTTTATATGCCAAAAAAGAAAGCAAGCAAAAAACAAAATAAAACAACAAAAAAAGTAGCAAACACTACTAACAAAAAAAACATAAATAAAACTAAAAAAACTCCTGCTAAAAAAAATAAAAAAGAGGATTTAAAAATTGCTGCTGCGAAAAAAATAATCAATAAAGGTAAAGAAAGAGGTTATATTACCTATGATGAAATTTTAAAAGCATTTCCAAATATTGAATCTGATGTTAAATTTCTAACTTCTCTTTATGAAGATTTAGAAAATTCTGGTGTAGATGTGTTGGAGAGTGGTGGACTACTAGAAACCATAGAAGAAAAAGACGGTAAATTTGTCTATGGTAAAAATGCTTCACAATATGATTCAATCCAAATGTATCTAAAGGAGATTGGTCAATATTCTCTAATCATGGCTCATGAAGAAAAAGAGTTAGCTAAAAGGATTGAACAGGGCGATGAAGAAGCAAAAAACCTTCTAGCTCGCGCCAACCTTCGTCTAGTTGTATCTATTGCTAAAAAATATGTAGGTAGAAGCCCTGATTTGACCTTGCTCGACCTTATCCAAGAAGGGAACCTGGGTCTCTTTAAAGCTGTTGATAAATTTGATTGGACAAAAGGTTATAAATTTTCAACTTATGCCACATGGTGGATTAGGCAGGCAATCACTCGTGCTTTGGCTGATCAATCTAGAACAATTCGTGTCCCTGTTCATATGGTTGAAACGATTGCAAAATATAAGCAAGTCTATCGTCGTCTATCACAAGACCTTGGGCGTGAACCAATGCCAGAAGAAATTTCAGTGGAAATGGATTTGGATATTGAAAAAGTGTATACAATTGAAAAAATTGACCAAAATACTGTTTCTCTAGAAAGCCCTGTCGGAGACGATGGTGATGAAAAATCTACCCTTAGTGACTTTTTAGCTGATGATAAAATTTCTTCACCTGATCAAGATGCCTCACATCGAATTTTGAAAGATCAAGTCGAAGCTATTCTGAGTGATTTATCAGAAAAAGAAAGAAAAATTTTAGAATTACGACATGGACTTGGGGATGGAATTCAACATACCCTAGAAGAAGTTGGGAAAAAGTTCGGTGTTACTAGAGAGAGAATTCGTCAAATCGAAGCCAAAGCACATGAAAAAATTAGACAACATAACGATTCTGACAAATTAAAGAATTATTAGATTTAATTTAAATCAGTTCTTGGTGCAATAGTATTATTAAAATCATCTAATAAATATTTCACTATTTCTTCAGCTCTGCTAATATCTTTTTTGTCTGACATGGATATTAATATTTTTGATTTTTCCGCGTCTATCATCAAAGTCTCTAGTTTGCTTTGAGCGTCAATTATCTCATTAATTTCATTTTTTATTTTTTCTCTTTTCTTTCTAAATTCTGGAGTATTTGCTTTATCTGATTCAATTAGTTTTTCAGATAAGTCAGATAATTTATCATATCTATTATTTAGATCAGAATTAATCATCTTTAATTGTTTTTCGAATAAGATAACCTTAACAAGTTCTATATCTTCGGGGTTTAATAAACTAAATCGCTTTAAAACTCTCTCGGTAAAATTTTTAATTCTGTGTGTTAATAGTAATAATTCAGGATCGATATTTGGTTGGTCGTTGTTTTCAAAAGATTCGTTTAATTTCATGATATAAATTATATCAAAACTTGTTATAATTCAAACATATGGATAAAAATTTATTTGAGGAGCAATATAAACAACTAAATCAAAAACAAAAGGAAGCGGTCGATACGATCGAAGGGCCTGTAATGGTTATTGCTGGACCTGGGACTGGAAAGACGACAATCCTCACTCTTCGTATCGCAAATATTCTACAAAAAACCGATACTCAGCCTGAAAATATATTAGCCCTTACTTTTACAGAGTCAGGTGTTTTTTCCATGAGGAAAAAATTATCAAAAATTATTGGATCAGTGGCTCACAAGATTAATATTTTCACTTTTCACGGTTTTTGTAATTATCTAATAGAACAATATCCAGAAAATTATCAAAAAATTATTTCTTCTAAACCAATCTCTCAATCACAACAAATTAAATTAATCGAAGACATAATTTTGCAAGGTGACTTTGATTTGGTTAAGCCAATAGGAGATCAGACTTATTATGTAATGAAAATAAAATCAGCGATCTCTCACCTAAAAAAAGAAGGCTTCACTTTTGATGAATATAAGGAAATTTTGCAAAACAAAATTACTGAAATTGAAGATGATGAGTCTTTGATAAATAAAAAAACTGGCAAACTAAAAGGCGACGCATCGAGAGAACTTAAAAAAATAAAGAGAAGTTTAGAATTGAATACTGTTTACAAAGAATACCAAGGCAGATTGCGCGAACTCAAGCTGTTTGATTTTGACGATATGATTTTAGAGACACTAGAAGCGTTTGATAATGATCCTGACTTTCTTTTGGAGCAACAAGAAAAATTCCAATATTTATTAGCAGATGAACATCAAGACACTAACCATGCTCAAAATAGAATATTAGAATTGTTGGCAGATTTTCACGACAGTCCAAACATTTTTATTGTAGGCGACGAAAAACAAGCTATCTTTCGATTCCAGGGTGCGTCTCTGGAGAATTTTCTTTATTTCAAAGACAAGTTTAAAGACACAAAAATAATCCAGCTTAAAGAAAATTATCGTTCTAATCAAAACATTTTAGATAATGCTTTTGAATTAATTTCTCGAAACGAAACCGACGAATCGCTCAAGATTGAATTAAAAAGTGGAATCAAGACTGTTGATGAGGATAATTTAGATATACCTGAAAAAATTCAAGTTAAAGAATACAAAAATTACAACCAAGAAATTTACAGTATTTCTGAAAAGATTAAAACCTTAATTGACAAAGGAGTAGACCCAAATGAAATAGCAATTATTTATCGTAAAAATTCTGAGTCTTCCGAAATTAGCAAAATTCTCGAAGCTAAAAAAATTCCTTATTATATAAATTCAAAGCAAAACATAATGGACAGTGATGATGTCCTAAGAATTAAAATAATGTTAAAGGCAATTAGCGACCCTTTTTCAAATCCCGACATCATATCTCTATTTAATTTAGACTTTATAAATTTACCTCTTAGAGATATCCACAAGATTTCTAAAAAATTACGGGATAATAATATTTTTGATTTAGTAAACGAGCTTGATGAAGATGAGTTTGAAGATTTTGGAAAGATTAAACAGGTAATTTCAAAGATAGATTATTTTCATAAGCAATCAAAAAATCGTAATGGACTGCGGGTTTTTGAAGAGTTAATAAATGACTTTGGTTTAATTGATTCAATTTTAGGTTCGAATGATTCTGTCGAGAGAATGGCAGTTATAAATAAAATTCATTCCGAATTCAAAACAAATAGCGCTTCAAAAAATAATTATCTATTAAGTGATTTTATAGAATACTTAAACACTTTAGAGATTTATAATATAGATCTTGAAACTTATATAAATGATATAGATGAAGGAGTTTCTCTGATGACCGCGCACGGCTCAAAAGGATTAGAGTATGATTATGTTTTTATTATTAATACTAATCAGAAAAATTGGGGTAATTCATCAAGTAGAAATTATTTTGACTTACCTTATATAAATAAAGAGATCAAAAATAACCAATCTACAGAAGATGAAAGAAGGCTGTTCTATGTATCTCTAACACGAGCCAGAAAAATGGTTCAGTTAAGTTATTCTGAATTTAGTAATGACGGTAAAGAAAACTACCCATCTCAGTTTATAGATGAACTAAAAAAAGATATGGTAGATTTTGAAAAAGTTAAACCAATAAAAAATCATAATATAATTTCTGATTTATTAAAAAGTGAAAGACAAAAAACAAAAATAACTGACAAAAATTACATCAAGAAAATGTTTTTAGAAACGCCAATGTCTGTAACTGCTCTCAATAACTATCTAGAATGTCCATGGAGGTATTTTTATTCAAATCTTATTAGAATTCCTATGCCTACAACCAGTAGTTTAGCTTTTGGTAATGCGATACATGCTACATTTAAATGGTATGTTGATAACATAAAACAAAAACCTGATATAGAAAAATTGAAAGACAAATTTACAGAATTTCTAGAAGAGCAAAATGTCGATTCTGATAATAAAAAAACTATTAAAAAAGAGGCGAGTGAGATACTGCCAAAATATTTTGAAACTTTTTTAAAAGATTTAGACCCAAAAATAGAGCGCTTAACTGAATATAGTATTTCAGATTACACTTTAAAATTTGATGATTGTGAAATTCGTTTAAAAGGTAATTTGGACAGGATAGATTTTATCAACGACAAAGATGTAGAAGTTATTGATTACAAAACCACTAAACCAAAATCTGAGAATGAGATAAAAGGGAAGACACAAAATAGTGATGGAGCATATTATCGCCAATTAATTTTCTACAAGATGTTGATTGAAAATCACAAAGATTGGAAAATGAAAAATGCGCAATTAAATTTTGTTAAACCTAATGATAAGGGTGATTTTCTCTCTAGAATTTTTGAAATTTCGAATGAGGAAGTGGAGGATTTGAAAAAAACAATTATAAAAGTATCTAGGGAAATAGTTAATGGTGATTTCCTAAATAAAAAATGTGACAAGCCAGATTGTAGCTATTGTAGAAAAGTAGATATTTTCAATAGAAATTAATTTATTGAAATCATTTTTTTAATTCGATTAAAATTCCAATGAATTTTGTTGTATAAAATCACTCAGTAATGAATAAGGTAGAGCGCCTGATAGGTTTTCTTGAATCCCTGTTTTTGTAATGACGATATTATAAGGAGTTCCAAATTCTCGATCGATTGATTTGATATATTCAATATCTTTTAGATCGTCCTCAATTTTTTTTATTGTTTCAGGTTCTTCAGTGCAGGAATTAATTTCTTCGGTATCTAATCCAAGATTTTCTAAAATAATATTTGTATTTGACTCACTGATTGATTCTGGGGCATTATCAAAAATTTGATTAGTAAAATTCCAAAACATGTTATTTCCTCCAATTTCAGATACACATTCAGAAACAAGAGCAATTCTGCGTGCATTAGAGTGTATTTCTTCTAAGGGGGCTTGTCGATATATCCATGCAACACTACCGGTTTGGCCGTAATCATCGATAATTCTCCTCATTGTGGTATGGAATTCTTGGCAGTATGGACATTCAAAGTCAGAGTATTCGATAATTATTACATCTGCGTCAGGGTTACCAATAATATGATCTTCGGCAGTTATTGGTTGGATTTTATCATCTTTTATTTCAACAAATTCCTCCTTTTCAAACAGATTTGCTAATAAATTTGTTCTAGAAATGAATATACCGCCACCGATTACAATTCCGGAAATTAAAATAGTTAATGCAAAAGCTAAAGAGTTATTTTTGTTCATAATTATGTTATTATTTCAGAATAAATTATAACATATATGGATTTACTACTATCAATTTTATTAGGTTTTGTTCAAGCAGTAACAGAATTTTTACCCATTTCTTCTTCTGGGCATCTAATTTTGTTTAGAGATTTAACAAATACTCAGTTTGAATATGGATTAGCATACGATTCTGTATTGCAATTCGCTACTACTTTGGCCGTTGTTGTGTATTTTCGAAAAGATATCCTTCGTCTAATAGATTCGTTTTTTAAAATTTTCACAGGCAAGTTAGAAAAACACGAGGACAAAATTTTAATAGGGGCAATTATTATCGGAACAATTCCTGCAGTTGTTTTTGGTCTTTTATTGGAAGATTTAATGGATACAATTTTCAGAAGCTCACTGTTGGTGGCTGCTACTTTAATTTTAGGTGCAATTATTATGCATTTCGCTGATAAAATATCTAAACAAGATAGAGAAATTAATATTAAAAATGGTCTGATTATTGGTTTATTTCAATCGCTAGCATTGATTCCAGGCATGTCTAGATCAGGAATGACAATATCTGGGGGTTTATTGATGGGGCTTAAAAGAGAAGCCGCAATTAGATTCAGTTTTCTTTTAGCTATTCCTGTTTTATTGGGATCTGGGGTAAAAAAAATGCTAGATTTAGAATCTAGCGGCTTGTTAAGTTCTCTAGGCTTAGAGCTTGTTTTTGGGGCTATAACGGCTTTTATTTTTGGCATTCTAGCTATCAAATTCCTTATCACATACTTAAAAAACAATAGCTTTAAAGTATTTATTTGGTATCGCTTGATATTAGCGTCTGTTATTGTATTAATTTGGTTTTTTTAAAATAAGCTTTTTGTCACTTTGGAATCATTTTCGTCGGCTTTCCAATCGCTAGTGTCAATTGGTATTTTGATAATTTCATTTGAAAGTTTATCTTTCAATTTTAGATATCCGTTATCACGAGCATATTCGTAAACTTCTTTGGTTATAATAACATCTTCTTCACAGTATTTTTTTATCTTATCTATCTCTCCAGTCTTCCACCATTCAACCGCCTGTAATCCGTGTGAAATTTTACCTTTACCTAATGTTGCCGCAGCGATATCATCCAGTTTCGGACGACGACCAAAAGATTTTTTGATATCAACCATTAAATCAATACTTTTAATTTCATTCAAATCTCCAGCGTAATATTTATTTAAAAGAGGAATATCAAAATGGTTAGAGTTGTATCCAATCATAGCATCAGTGTTTTCAAAAAGTGGCCACATATTAGAAAATTCCTCGACGGTGAAACTTTGGACAACTCCGGTTTTACTATCATAGACTGATACAACCGAAATATCTAAATCTGCCGGATTGCTTGAGCCCACTTCTTGGAAAATATTTCTAGTTTCAATATCAAATACAATGTAATTCATGAGTGCTTATTTTAGCTTATCTATTTTGTTATGCCAAATTTAAAAACTTGTAAGACTTTCAGAACTTTTTTATTTATTGTCCAATTGTTCTTTTAAGAAATCTACTAATTGATTGTAAGATAATTCTTTTTCTTCACCTTTAGCTAAATATTTTAATTTAACTTTTTTACTTTTAACTTCATCTTGTCCGATAATAACAACAAAAGGCACACCCTTTTTATCAAAGAATTTAATTTGATCACCAATTTTTTTAGTAGGGTAATGAACCAAGACGTCGAAACCTTGCTTGCGAAGGTCATCCGCTTGTTTGATAGCGTAATCGTTTGATTCTTCGTCGAAAATTGCAATTCCAACATGCGCGGGTGTAATTTTTCTAGAGATCAAGTTTCTGGATTCTAAAACATCTTTAATTGTCACATCTCCCATTCCAAATCCAATTGTAGGTAGTTTGTTTGCTCCAAAAATTTCCAACAAGTTGTCATATCGTCCACCACCAAATACAGATCTTCGATTTTCTGGGTTTGTGTCAAAAATTTCAAAAACTATTCCAGTATAGTAATCAAAGCCGCGAACCATGTTTGGATCAAAAACTATATTTTTGATTCCGCGCTTGTTCAATTTTTCTGTTAGTTTTTCGATTTCGTCACTTGGCTTTATTACAACATCGTAATTTTTACCTAAAATTTTAAAAGCTTTGTCGTTGAAGTCGTCGACTTTATCTTTTTTGTCCAGTAAACGTATAAATTCTTTTTTCTTTTCCTCGTCTAGTCCTAAATCATCTAGGGCTTGATTTAATATTTGTCTATCATTAATCTTGATAACAAAATCAGATTCATTCAAGCCAAAACGAGTCATTATTTTGTAAGCTATTTCAATAATTTCAGCTTCGGCATCAATTCCCCCAATACCAAATATGTCTGCATTTAATTGCCAGTGTTCGCGTAGGCGACCTTTTTGAGGTCTTTCATAACGAAAAACATTTGGTATGGAATACCAACGAAGTGGAAAGGAGAGTTCTCTTTGTTTTTTGGCTATCATTCTAGAGACAGTAGGAGTCATTTCTGGACGAAGCGTTACTTTTCGATTACCGCGATCTACAAAACTATAAGTCTGCTCGTTGAAAATTTCATCACTAGTTTTTGATTCATATAATTCACTTGGCTCTAAAATTGAAGCATTGTAATGTTCGAATCCATATTGTTGTAAGACTTCGTGCCAAACAGATTTTATATAATCCAGAACGAACATATCTTCTGGATAAAAATCCCTAACACCTTTGTAACTTGAAGTATCTAATTTTTTCATGTAAATATTTTAGCAAAAAACTAAATTTATTGCTAAAATTAAAGCAATGGAAAATTTAGAAAAAATAATTAACATACCTCTTCCTCCAGAAATTTTATGGATTCTTTTTGCTGGAGTTGTTGTTTTCTTTTTGGTTATGGCTTTTATACTTGGGCATCATTGGAAATATTATGGAATCAAGGGTAATTCAAAAGTTTTCGCAAGAGCGTTATTTTGGATTATTGCAGTTTTCCTGATAGTTTTAATGGTGTCAGCGATTTTATTTTTTGAAACAACATGATTGATTTTAGAGAAAATGAACATATACTTTTTGAAGTACGAAAACATTGGTTTATTATTGCCACTGAATTGTCTATTATAACCCTATTAGCTTTTTTACCTCTTTTAATCCCGTCTATTTTAGAGGGGTTAAATTTATCGATTACTTTTGGGGAAACTGAGAGTTTTTGGTCCGTTTTCATATTCTTCTATGCTTTTTGGCTCTTGATTTTATGGATTATTGGTTTTGTCTTTTGGACTAATTATTTTTTAGATGTCTGGGTTGTTACTAATGAAAAAATATTAGATGTTGAACAAGTTGGACTTTTCAGTCGTGAGATGTCGATGCTTCATCTAGAAAAAATTCAAGATGTTACTGTCGAAGTTAGGGGTATTGTTGCGACTCTGATGAGGTTTGGAGACCTACATGTTCAAACAGCGGGACAACAAAGAGAATTTATAATTCACAATATCCCTCATCCAGATAAATTTGCTAAAAAAATTAATAATATTTTGATGAAACACAAAGATAATACTATTAACGAACTTGTTAAAACTTTGAACTAGACTAATTATATGTATAATTAGTTTTATGAATTTAGGAAATATTTTTGAGGTAATTAAAAATTGGATACTAGGAGACGGTTCTCAAATCGTTATTTTATTAGTAGTTGGTTTTATTATTTATAAGTTTATTAGACCTGTTATAACAAAAATAATTAGAAAGGCAGTTACAGAAGATCCTCATTTAACAAAAGAAGAGGAGGTCAGGAGAGAGGATACATTGATTAAGATAGTTACCGGGACCGTAAAAATAGCAACAATTATTTTTGTAGCTTTGATGATTCTATCAGAGTTTGGTATTGATATTGGTCCATTGATTGCAGGTGCTGGTGTTGTTGGACTTGCTCTTGGTTTTGGTGGACAGTATTTAGTTAAGGACATCATTACAGGTTTATTTATTATTCTAGAAAATCAATATCGCGTTGGTGATGTCGTAAAGATTGCGGGGATTGCCGGATTAGTCGAAGATGTGTCGCTTAGGGTAACAATACTACGTGATCTAGATGGTACGGTTCACCATATTCCACATGGTGATATAACAACCGTTTCTAATATGGCCAAAGGATTTTCTCGCGTTAATCTGAACATTGGTGTTTCTTATAATACTGACATCGAAAAAGTAAAAGAGGTAATTAATCGCGTGGGTAATGAATTAGCCGAAGATCCGGACTTTAAAGAAAACATTATTGATGCTCCAAAATATGTTCGAATTGATTCATTTGACGATTCATCAATTAGTATCAAGATATTAGGTGAAACAAAACCGCTTGCGCAATGGGAAATTGCTGGAGAGATGCGTGCTAGATTGAAAAAAGCCTTTGACGAAGAAGGTGTTGAGATTCCATTTCCACAAATGGTTATACATCAAGACAAAAAATAAATATTTAGCTAAATTTAATAGGTGCTTTTTTAATTATATCTGTAATTTCATCAACATCGTCAGTTATTGTGTATAGGTTAATATCACCTTCATCAATTTTTTCATTCTGCAGCAAATTTTCTTTGATGAATTTGTCCAAGTTATTCCAATAATCTTTTCCGACTAAGATCACGGGCCTCTTTTCAATTTTTTTTGTTTGGATGAGGGTAAGCATCTCAAATAATTCGTCCAATGTTCCAAAACCACCTGGAAAATAGATGTAGGCTTCAGCAGAAAAAGCTAGACATACTTTTCGGGTAAAGAAATAATAAAAATCGTATGAATCTGATAGATAACTATTTACTGTTTGTTCGTGTGGTAATTGAATATTTAAACCAACAGACTTACCTCCACCTTCATGAGCGCCACGGTTAGCAGCCTCCATTATTCCAAAGCTTCCACCTGTAACAACTGCATATTCTGGTAATTCTTCGACAATTTTTTTAGTTAAATTTCTAGCTAGTATATAATCTGACTCGCTTTCTAATGTTCTTGCTGATCCAAAAACAGTTACTGATTTTTGATATTTTTTTATAACCCCGAAACCGTTTTGAAATTCAGTTCTAATAAAATCAATTCTTTTGTTAATTTGTTCGTTAAGTTCGTCTAATGTAATTGTCTCGTATTCTGGCTTATGTGGCCTATTGTGTTGTGTATTCATATGTGTATGATTTTACCTTGATATCAATCAAAGGTAAAATTGCTTATAATAAAAACTGTTGATGAAATTCAAAATTAAGAAAAAAATAGAAGGGAAGTTGGGGCGAGCCGGCAAGATTAAAACTCTTCATGGGACGATTAAAACACCGGCTTTTGTAACGGTTGGGACAAAGGCGACGGTGAAATCTCTAACTCCAGAGCAACTTGAGAAGGAAATTGGTGCTCAAGTAGTTTTGGCTAATACTTATCATTTATATCTGCAACCTGGTGACGAGAGAGTTCGTAAAATGGGCGGTCTCAATAAAATGATGAATTGGGACGGACCAACTATGACTGACTCAGGTGGGTTTCAGGTTTTCTCACTTGGTGCCGCATTTGGAAAGAATATTACAAAAATCACCAAAGAATCTGCACCAGAGATTTTATTAGAAGAATTTACCGAAACTAATAAAAAACATCGCGGACAAATTGCAGAAAATTTTCAACCAGCAAAGATTGATGAAAATGGTGTGATGTTTAGGTCACATATTGATGGCTCTGCACATTATTTCACTCCTGAAAAATCTATTGAAATCCAAAATAACATTGGTGCAGATATTATTTTTGCTTTCGACGAATGCACTTCACCAAATGAATCAAAGCACTACCAAGCGGAATCTCTTGATAGAACTCATCGCTGGGCCAAAAAATCTTTGGAATTTCATCGTGCTCAACAAGAGAAATTTTCTGTTGGTGGCGCGGAAAAAAATTCGTCAGTTGAAAAAGGTGGTAAAATTTCCGCTAATGATAAAAACTTTGCCAAGATTATAAAAAACCAAGCAATTTTCGGAATTGTTCAAGGTGGTCGTTTTGAGGATCTACGAAAAAAATCAGCGCAAGCTTTGGCCGAGATGGATTTTGACGGATACGGAATTGGCGGAAGTTTTCAAAAAGAAGATATGGTTAAAGGAGTTGAGTGGGTAAATAAAATTCTGCCAGAAGAAAAACCTCGTCATCTATTAGGAATTGGCGAACCAGAAGATTTATTTATGGCGGTTGAGAATGGTTGTGATCTTTTTGATTGCGTTGCTCCAACTAGAATTGCCAGAAATGGTCAGGTTTATACTGAGAGTGGAAAAATTAATTTAAATAATGCAAAGTTTAGAGAAGATCTCGGATCTCTGGACGAAAATTGTGAATGTTATACTTGTAAAAATTATACTCGCGCATATTTGGCGCATTTATTTAGGGCAGATGAAATGTTGGCTTCGACACTGGCTTCAATTCATAATCTTTATTTTATTGTTAATCTCGTCAAAAAAATGCGTCGTGCGATTCTGAAAGAAAATTTTGGTGAGTTTAAAGAGGCATGGTTGAATACATACAAATCTAGTCAATAAAAATGAAAAAATTTGATTTAAAATCAGAATATAAACCAGCAGGTGATCAACCGCAGGCAATCAAAAAACTGGTTGGAGGACTTGAAAAGGGTGATAAACATCAAACTCTTTTGGGTGTGACTGGTTCTGGAAAAACTTTTACAATGGCAAATGTCATTCAACAGGTTCAAAAACCGACCCTTGTTATTGCGCACAACAAAACTCTGGCGGCGCAATTAGCTCAGGAATACAAGGATTTCTTTCCAAACAATGCGGTTCACTATTTTGTCTCTTACTATGATTACTACCAACCTGAGGCATATAAACCTGTGACTGATACTTATATTGAAAAAGAGGCGATGGTTAATGCGGAAATTGAGCGCCTTCGCCACGCTTCAACACAGGCACTTCTCACTCGAAAAGATGTAATTATTGTTGCATCAGTTTCATGTATTTATGGTTTGGGTTCTCCTGAGGAATATGAAAAGGTGAATTTTAAATTTTTTAAGGGAATGAAATTATCTCGCGGTGATTTTATTAGAAAACTTACTCATATTTATTTTGAAAGGACTAATGCAGATTTAGAGCCAGGGCAATTTCGCGCCATTGGTCAATCGGTAGAAATTATGCCGGTTTCAGAAAAATTTATTGTTCAAGTTCAATTTGATGCTGACCAAATTTCATATATTCAAAGAATCGACGGACTTAATAAAACTATTTTAGAAGAAGATATAAAAACTTATTTTCTGTTCCCAACAAAACACTTTGTTGCTAACGAAGATGTTATAAAAAAAGCGCTTAAAAGTATCCAGAGTGAATTAGATGAGCGACTTAAACAATTAACTAAAGAAGGGAAAAATTTAGAAGCTGAGCGTTTAAAACGCAGGACTAGATATGACATGGCGATGATTCGCGAAGTTGGTTATTGTAATGGAATCGAGAATTATTCGCGGCACTTTGATGGGCGCTTGCCCGATGAGACCCCTAACACTCTTCTTGATTATTTTCCAAAAACAAAAGATGGGAAAGCTGATTTTCTGACAGTTATTGATGAATCTCATGTTGCGGTGCCACAGATTGGTGGGATGTATGCGGGTGATCGTTCTCGTAAAGAAACTCTTGTTGAGCATGGATTTCGCTTGCCTAGCGCCAAAGACAACCGCCCTCTAAGGTTTGAAGAATTTGAAAAGAAAACTGGGCAAAAAATTTATACTTCGGCGACACCTGGTAAATATGAAAATGAGAATAGCTCTATTACTGCTGAGCAAATCATTAGGCCGACAGGGCTAGTTGATCCACAAATTGAAATTAAACCAATTGTTGAAAAAGGAAAATACAAAGGTCAGGTTTTTGATTTTATCGCAGAATCAGAAAAAGAAATTAAAAAGGGAGGTAGAGTGCTTGTAACAACTTTGACTAAAAAAATGGCCGAAGATTTATCGGAATATTTGAAGGAAAAGAAAATCAAATCAGAATATATTCACAGCGATGTTAAGACGATAGATCGTATTGATATTATTTCTAATTTTCGTCGTGGTGAATTTGATATTTTGGTGGGTGTGAACCTGCTTCGTGAAGGACTTGATATGCCAGAAGTTACCATGATTGGAATTCTCGATGCTGACAAGGAAGGTTTCTTGCGTAGTGAAACTGCTCTGATTCAGACTATTGGTCGTGCGGCTAGAAATGTTGATGGAAGGGTTATTTTATATGCCGATGAAGTTACAGGTTCAATGAAGAGGGCAATTGAAGAGACGGATCGCCGTCGAACAATTCAACTGGATTGGAATAAAAAACATAATATTACACCAAAAACTATTATTAAAACTATCAAAGATATTACAGAGCAAATGAAAACTGAGCATCAAAGTGCTGTCGATACACTAATGAAAGTTGATGCCGACCTAGCCAAGAAAAACCCTGAGAAATTAATGAAAAGAAAAGAGAAGCAAATGAATGCTGCGGCAAAAATGTTAGATTTTGAAACGGCTGCAATTTTGCGTGATGAAATCAAGCAATTAGAAGAAATCATCAACAAAGACAAAAAAGATAAGGAGAAGGAAAAAGCTACAAAGAAAAGAAGTAAATTTAAATAACGGGCGATTCAAATAATTGTTAGTTAAAATTTGTTGACCAAAATTAAATTTAATATAGAATCAAAAACTGGTCGTTCTTTTTTGGAGGAAGACTATTTCACAATAAACTCAAATCAAGCGAAAGGAAACAGTTGAACGAATTAGAAAAAAGATTACTCATTGTTGTAGGTCTCACATGTGCTGGTAAAGGATACCTTCTCCAGCGTCTGATCGATATCGGAATGAAGATTCTGGAGCTCGATATGGGAGATGTTCTCAGGCACAGGAAACGAAGCGATCCTGAATTTGCCAAATTAATTTCTTCAGATCAAAATTCTGGAGGATTCTGTTCGGTAAATATCGTCAACCAGTTGGCTGACGAAAAACTGGAACACTTCTCAAAAAGGCCTGCTGTATATCTGAGTGGTTACCCTAGAACCAAACTCCAGCTGGAGCATCTCTTTGGATCTCCAATCTTGAAAACTCATCAGGTGTCTGTTGTTCATATAGATACCCCGCGAGAAGTTTGCAAGAAAAGGGCTTTGGCTGCTCAAAGAGGTCGGGATGATGATCACCTTGATGCAGTCAGGAGGAAATTCCGTGATTTTGATACCGAAACTTTTCCGGTAATTCAAAGACTCAAAGATGAGTTTCGAAGCTTCACATTTGATGGTCGATATACTGACCATAAACTTATGGAGTTGGTTGAAAATTTAGGTCTCCACGACCTAATTGATATCAACGAAGTCTCTGAGGACATCAAAGAGGAATTCCACTTATGGAAATTTGCAGAAGAGCAAGAAGATGCTTTCGCGAATGACATTGAATTTCTCGGGTCCAGTGTCTATCGGAAATAAGTCCATGCCCATACTCGACACCCGCCGTAAAAAGCGGGTGTTTTTTTATTTACTTTTCTCTAAAAATAAGTAAAATAATCTATACATTCAAATATTTGATACTGACCCTGTGTCCAAAGCACCGGTTTAATATCGTGTTTTTATTTAAAATTACAAAATGTCACCCAAAAAACCACAAAAAAATATAAGAAAAGATGAAAAGATTGTTATAAAAGGAGCTAGAACTCATAATTTGAAAAATGTGAATCTAGAAATACCTCGCAACAAGATGGTTATTTTTACTGGTCTTTCTGGCTCAGGAAAATCTTCTCTTGCTTTTGATACTATTTTTGCAGAAGGACAACGCAGATATGTAGAATCTCTTTCTGCTTATGCGCGTCAATTTTTAAATAAAATGCAAAAACCTGATGTCGATGAAATCCAAGGACTTTCTCCTGCAATTTCTATCGATCAGAAATCTCGTTCAAATAACCCTCGTTCAACTGTTGCGACAATTACAGAAATTTACGACTACTTACGTATTTTATTTGCTCGTGTCGGTCGCCCTCATTGTATGGAATGTGGTCGTGAAATCAAAAAACTTTCAAAAGAAGAAATTTTGAATACCGTTTTAGATCAAGTTAAAGAAATCACTTCAAAAACTTCCAAAAAAATTATGGATGTAGATATCGATCATGACACTTTGCAAATTTATTCACCAGTTGTTGTAGGAAGGAAAGGGGAATATTATCAACTGCTTTATGACATGCTCGCCAAAGGATACCAACGAGCTAAAATTGATGGAAAAGTTTATTCTCTACGCGATAAAATTATTTTGTCTAAAACAAAAAAACATAATATCGATATTTTAGTAGATGAACTTTACTTATCTGAAATAAAATCTAAAACAGATGACGTTAAAGAAAGACTTTCTGAGGCGATCGAAAATGCAATTGAAATGTCAGAAGGGCTTTTAAAAATTATTACGAATGACGAAGAGCGCCTAATTTCCTCAAAGTTCATGTGTCCTTATGATGGTTTTTCTTTCCCAGAAATTGAACCGAGGCTTTTTTCATTTAATTCACCACACGGTGCATGTCCTGAATGTAATGGATTAGGAACAAAACACTTATTTGGGGATGATCCTTGTTCAGTCTGTGAAGGTAAAAGACTTCGTCCAGAAGCTATGCATGTCTTACTTCCTAATACTAAAACTAACATTGATGATGTTACAAAGCTTTCTGTTAAGTATGCAATAGATTTCTTTTTGGAACTTGAACTTAATAAAAATGAAAAAGAAATTGCTAATGTTGTTATGAAAGAAATTACAGAAAGATTAGAGTTTATGAATAATGTAGGGATTGAATATTTAACATTGAATCGTCGCGCTCATACTCTCTCTGGTGGTGAAGCACAACGTATTCGACTTGCTTCACAACTTGGTTCTGGTCTTGTTGGGGCGACTTATGTTTTGGATGAGCCAACAATTGGTCTACATTCTCGTGATAATGATAAATTAGTTCAAACTCTTTTAGATCTTCGCGATGCAGGTAATACAATTATTGTCGTCGAACATGACGAAGATACTATTTACGCGGGTGATTATTTAGTCGACATAGGACCAGGTGCCGGAGTTCACGGTGGAGAAATTGTTGTTTCGGATGATATGCAAAAGCTTTTGTCTGCAAAAACTAATCCTTCAAAATCTTCAACTCTTGATTATTTACGAGGAGATAAACAAATAGAAATTCCTGAAAAACGTCGCTCTCAAGATAAAGGTAAAATTCAAATTAAAGGTGGAAATATTTTTAATATTAAAAATATGAATGTTGATATACCCCTTGGAAAACTAACAACGGTTACAGGTGTTTCCGGTTCTGGAAAATCTTCTTTTGTTTATGAAATTCTTTATAAAAATTTGAGAAATCGTTTTGATCGTCGCTATAGAAGTGATGTTTTAGAGAATTGTTCATCCTTAACTGGCACTGAATATTTAGGTCGAGCGATTTTAATTGATCAATCTCCAATTGGTAGAACTCCTCGTTCAAATCCAGCAACTTATACTGGTGCTTTTACTTTTATTCGTGAATTATTTGCGGAAACTGCAGAGGCACGTGTTAGAGGTTGGAGCCCTAGTAGGTTTTCTTTTAATGTTAAGGGTGGTCGCTGTGAAGCTTGTCAAGGTAACGGATATCTTGCCGTTGAAATGCATTTTCTTCCAACCGTTTATGTTCCTTGTGATATTTGTGAAGGTAAAAGGTTTATGAAAGAAACTTTGGAAATAGATTACAAAAAGAAAAATATTTTTGATGTTTTAAAAATGACTGTAGAAGAAGCGCTAGCTTTTTTTGAAGATATTCCTGCTATTTATGACAGATTGAAATCATTGGATGATGTTGGTCTAGGATATTTAGAGCTAGGACAGTCTGCAACAACTCTCTCTGGCGGAGAAGCACAACGTGTAAAAATTGCTTCGGAATTATATCGAGCGCACCTTCAGAAAACTATCTATATTTTAGACGAGCCAACAATTGGTCTGCATTATGATGATGTAAAAAAATTGATTGAAATTTTGCAAAAATTAGTCGACAAAGGCAATACTGTTTTAGTTATTGAACATAATATGGATCTTATTAAAAGTTCAGATTATATTATTGATATTGGACCAGAAGGCGGTGAAAACGGTGGTCAAGTTATGGTTAAAGGAACACCAGAGCAAGTTGCAGATTCTAACAAGGGATATACTGCAGAGTATCTTAAGAAGGCTTTAAAAAGAAATAAAAAATAATTGACTTTGAATTTTATAGTGGTAGTTTTTAACGGAACCTTGAACAAAAACATCAACCAATAAAAATAGATGAATCTAGAAAAATACTATCTGACCCTACTGTTTGAAACTGTAAATTTAGTTTTTTATCGAGCTAAAATTATGCTTTCTGAAAAGTATGAAGACATAAGAACTACAGCTTTATTAAGTTTTACTCACCAGTCGCTTGCTGGTCAACCGCCAATCATCGTAATGATGCTTGGTGAAACCATTGAAGATTCTGATAAAGTTAGCTCGTGGAGTGTTAATTCTCGAGAAAAAGCAGCGCGTCTGTGTCAAAATACAGATCATATCAGTGCTTGGCAAAGTCGCGATTTCGATAAAAAGAAATACGGCGGTGCCGTTAAAACAAGCACTGGTGAAATTCTATCCATGTCAGGACTTCCTGAATTTGGTGACGAAGCATGTTGCTTGGTCACCCTACTTTTGATGGACCGGATGGAGCTTGAAGAAGCAGAAAGGATTGTAGAGATAAGTGGTAACGATTTGTTCCACGAACTCTACGATCGCTGCAAGATGCTTTGAGATACCACATTCAAAATTCACCAAACAAAGCGCCTGATTTCTCAGGCGCTTTTTATTTTTCTTTAAAGAAAAAAGTCGAGGTTTAAAATCCCTCGACTTGATTAATATCAACATCTAAAAGCTCTTTTTGTCTGTTGAAGATGATCTCTGCTTTTATTTTTTGTCCTTCGAGAATTCTAGGTAACCACAGAAGATCAGATTTAATTATCTGTCTTTTAGGTAAACGATTTATTGAATACCATTTACCTTTTTTCATTTCGCGTGTTTCACTAGGAGTGCCGATTACATTACTTGAAATAAAAACATGGAGATTTACTCTCAATCTTTCTTCAGAAAAAAATACTAGATCAATTTCAGCAACTTTAGTTAAAAAATTCTTAACAATTTTAGCTGGTTTTGCCTCCTCGTTGAATTCACGGACCGTGGCTTCTTCAAAGGTTTCATTAAGCTTACATAATCCACCATATCCATTTAACTTTCCGAGCATATCAACAGCTTCTTTGACATTAGTATCTGTCTTTTTCTCTGCCAAAAGGATTTTCCCATCCTTAACAACAAAGACTACGGTTTGAACTTTAGTTTTCATAATTTTGGTGCTTTCTTTTACAGTATTTCTAGTTTAAACAATACTTTTTAAGTGTGATTTGTCAATTGAAATAAATAATGTAAATTAATATTAACTTTATGAATTTATCAGATTTCAAAAAACTAAGTCTTCCTGATTCCCCTGGAGTTTATTTTTTCAGAGAAAAAGGGAAGTCGACCAATAAAAAAGAAGGTAATATTTTATATATTGGCAAAGCGACTTCGTTGCAAGATAGAGTCCGAAGCTACTTTTCTAATGACTTAATAAAAACTCGTGGTCCGGCGATTGTAGATATGGTGACAAAATCTGACACGGTTACTTTTGAAGAAGCCGATTCTGTGTTGGAGGCACTTATTTTAGAGGCTAATCTAATTAAGAAGCACAAGCCGAAATACAACACCAAAGAAAAAGACGACCGCAGTTATTACCGCGTAATTATTACAGACGAAGAATACCCGCGCGTTCTCGTTGTCAGAGAAAAAGAGCTTAAAATTAATAAAAACCAATATAAAATCCTAGATGAATTTGGTCCCTTCCCAAATGCTGGTCAACTAATTGAATCTCTTAAAATAATCCAGAAAATTTTCCCGTTTTTCGATACTAAAAAACCAGTTACAGAAATGAAGCCGATTGATATAAAAAGGATTGGGGTAAAAATCAGTATCGGACTTTATCCAGACATTTTCGATGATTTTAATTTTGGTCAGAAAATTTCTAAAAAAGAATACTTAAACAATATTAGAAATATCCGTTCGTTTTTTGAAGGAAACAAAAATAAAATTCTCAAAGACTTGGAAAAAAAGATGAAAACCTACGCTAAAAAACAAGAATTTGAAAAGGCTAACAACACAAAGAAACAAATTTTCGCACTTAACCATATAAATGACATTAAATTGATTAAGGATGAGACGAAAAATATCGGGCGCGATTTTAGAATTGAAGCATATGATGTAGCGCATTTAGGAGGTGAAGCGAGTGTTGGAGTTATGACTGTCTTTGAGAACGGAGTGGCGGTCAAAAATGAATATAAAAAGTTTATTTTGAGAGATACAGAACCTGGCGATGACTATGGTGGTTTGCGCGAAATTTTGAGAAGGCGCTTTAACCATAAAGAGTGGACTTTTCCTGATTTGGTTGTAATTGATGGAGGTAAAGGACAGAAAAATGTTGCGGGTAAGATTTTAAAGGAGCTTGGCGTGAATACGAAGATTGTAAGTGTCGTCAAAGATGAAAAACACAATCCAAAGGGAATCTTGGCTACTGGAATCAAACTGAAAAAAATCGTTGAAAAAAATAAGAAAACTATTCTGGAAGCAAATAGCGAAGCTCATCGTTTTTCTATTAATTTTCACAGGTCTAAAATGCGCAAACGACTGAAGTAAATTTCATGTCAAAATTTTTGTGATAAAATAAAACTAATGAAAAAGATTATTGTTCTAAGAGGTGGTCCATCAAGCGAATACGAGGTTTCAATGAAATCTGGTAAGTCCGTAATCGACCAGCTTCAAGATCACTATAAAATTACCGATGTGGTAGTGGATAAAGAAGGGAAATGGATTGTCTCTGGAATAGCTGTCGAGCCACATAAAATAACTCGCGATATCGATTGTGTTTTTAATGCTATGCACGGCGAATACGGTGAAGATGGAACGGTTCAAAAATTACTAGACCAATTAAAAGTTCCATACACTGGTTCTGGTGTTTTAGGTTCTTCAGTTGCGATGAACAAAGCTTTGGCTAAAAATTTCTACAAAAAACATGGAATTAAAACTCCACTCTACAGAGTAATAAATAAGACAGATAATATTGATGGCCTGGCGATGGAGCTATACAAGACATTTCCAATGCCAGCAGTTTTGAAACCTGTCTCTAGCGGTTCTTCAGTGGGTGTTTCAATCGCCAAAGATTATCAAAGTATGCGGGATACCTTGATTAGTTTATTTTTAAGATATGAAAAAGTCCTAGTCGAAGAATATATTGAGGGAAAGGAAGCAACTGTTGGAATATTAGAAGAATTTAGAAATCAAAAAATATACAAACTTTCTCCAGTGGAAATCCGACACCCTTCTAATAAAACTTTTTTTGATTATGAGGCAAAGTATTCAGGGATTACTCAAGAATTGTGCCCAGGAGAATTTTCTCCAGCCGAAAAAGAATTAATGCAAGAAATGGCAGGAAAGTCACACGAAGCGCTTGGCCTAAGGCATTATTCTAGAACCGATTTTAGAATTCATCCTAAAAGAGGAATTTATGCGCTTGAAACAAATTCATTACCGGGCTTAACGGAACATTCTTTGATGCCAAAATCTTTGGAGCCTCTTGGAATTAGTTATAAAGAAATGCTAGATCATCTAATCAATCTTGCAATAAAACAAAAATAAGTTATTATTTTCTGTATCCAGTTTTAGGGCCTGTAGCTCATCTGGTAGAGCGCCTCACTTGCACTGAGGAGGTGGCGGGTTCGAGTCCTGTCAGGTCCACAAAAAATTATGAAACTTAAACCTCAACATTATGATATTTTAGGTTTAGTCGTATTTCTTTTTATAGTTGGTATTGCATTTTTTGGAATCTATAACGAGCTTCAGTTACCTCAATGGGTTTTTGTTGTTCTCCTACTGATTGGAGTAGGTGGATTACTTATTGATGGCTCTATTGTTTATAATTATTTTATTAAGCGTGATAAAAAATAATGTCTGCTAGTGAACCAAAACTTTTTTATATTGGGGTTAAGGCTTTAATTAAAAGAGATGGAAAAATTTTAGTTTTAAAAAGGGCGAAAAAAGATGAGATTTATTGGGACTTACCCGGCGGGAGAATCAACAATAACGAAACACAAATAGAAGCATTGAAGAGGGAATTGGTCGAAGAGATTCCTTCAATACAAGAAATCGAAATTAAAAAAATAGTTAGTTCATGTAATTTTAATAAAGACCTAATAGGCGGCGGACTATTTTTCCTGTTTTATGATGTTAGTGCAAATACGGTACAAGTTTTATTAGGAAATGAACACTCTCAACATAAATGGATTGATCAAAAAGATCTTGATTCTATAAAAAAAGATATGTTTAGTGGTTATTATGATGCAATAAAAGCTAGTTTATTAAAATAATAAATAATGCTAAACTAGTTTAACTTAAAAGATTAACGCGCATAGCGCATTTCAATATATATTATGTTCAATTTTGTAATGAAAAAGATGATGCAAAAACAGCTTAAAAATCTTCCAAAAGATCAAGCTGACAAGTTAATGGCTGCCTTTGAAAAAGATCCTCAATTTTTCAAGGATATTGCTAAGCAAATTCAAAAAAAGGTTAAAGCAGGAGCCAATCAGCAAAATGCTTCTATGCAAGTTATGATGGAAAATCGTGAAAAATTGCAAGAATTAATGAAGTAAACTAATTTCTGACTTATGTCACTATCAATCGGAATCGTCGGACTTCCTAATGTTGGGAAATCAACATTGTTCAACGCTTTAACAAAAAAATCAGTTCCATCGGAAAATTACCCGTTCTGCACAATCGACCCAGCTGTCGGTGTAGTTGCTGTTCCTGATGATCGTTTGGAGAAACTTTCAGAGATGTCTAAATCCGAAAATACAATTCCTGCTGTTGTGGAATTTACCGATATCGCTGGTTTAGTAAAAGGTGCCTCTGAAGGAGAAGGGCTTGGTAATAAATTTCTAGCAAATATTCGCGAGACCGATGCAGTTGCCCAAGTCGTCCGTATTTTTGAGGATGGAAATATTTCTCATGTTCACGGCGAAGTTAATCCGATGTCTGATATCGAGGTGATAAATCTAGAGCTTATCCTGGCTGACCGAGAAACTGTCACAAAAAGAATCGGTAATCTACAAAAAGAAGTTAAGTCTGGCGATAAAAAAGCCAAGAAAGAGCTTGAACTATTGGAGCAAATTGACAAGGCACTAGATGAAGGTCAACTTGCCAACTCGGTTGATTTCAATGATGAAGATAGAAAAATTGTTAAGACTTTTAATTTACTAACAGCCAAGCCTTTCTTTTATGTTTTGAATAAGAAAAGTGGTTCTCAAAATTTAGATGAGTTAAAAGATGAGAGATGGGAAAAGCTGATGAATTTTATGAAAGAGTCGGGAAGTGATTATGTGATTGTTGATGCCGGACTTGAACATGAAATAAAAGATCTTGATTTGGCTGACAAAAAAGATTTTCGTGCAGACAGCGGAAGCGAAGATGGAATCGATAATTTGATTAAAAAAGGATACGAGGTTCTGGATTTAATTACCTTCTTTACAACCGGCGAAAAGGAAACTCGCGCGTGGACTACAAAGCGTGATTCTACTGCACCAGTTGCCGGAACTGCAATTCACACCGATTTTCATGATAAATTTATCCGCGCAACTGTGATTCAATGGGATAAATTATTAGAAGCGGGTTCTCATAGTGCTGCTCGTGAAAACGGAATTCTTCGCACTGAAGGAAAAGAATATATTGTCCAAGATGGTGATGTTATTGAATTTTTGGTTTAAGCTTTTTTTATATTTAAAAACCTGCTAAGATTTAGCTATTATGGACTCAAACAAAAAATCGGGAATTTTAAAGTGGGCGCTTATTTTAAGTATTGTTATTGTTATTAATCTATTTTTTAATGTTGCACTGAGTTATATTTATAATTCTCCTGACTACTCTGATTTCTGCCCCGTAGAAAGAATTAATAAGGTTATTCAAAACGAACAAGAGTGTTTAAATAAAGGCGGTTCATGGTCTGAATACACAAAACCTAGAGAATTAAGTGCGCCAGACCAAGATTTGGAAAAAATTTCAGGTTTTTGTGATCAAGAATTTGAATGTCGTATGGCTTATCAAAGCGCTATAGAAAATTACGATAGAAATGTCTTCATTTCTTTAATTGCTTTGGGTGTGATAACTTTTGTCGTTTCTCTGATTCTAAAATCAAACATTGTAGTTTCAACTGCATTATCATTAGCAGCCGTTTTGAACTTTGTAATTGCATCGATTAGATATTGGTCATCAGCACATGAACTTATCAAATTAATAATTCTCGCTATTGCCCTCGTCGCTCTCATTTATATCGCTTACAAAAAATTCAGCGATCAGTAATTAAAACAAATTAAATTAATTAAAAAACTTCTAAAGAACTTAAAACAAAAATGCAAGAAAACAACAAAGAATACAATCATAAGAATATAGAGCAGAAGTGGCAAAAAGCGTGGCAAGAAAATAAAACATTCAAAACTCCTGATTCGATTGAAGGGAAAGATAATTTCTACACTCTTGTAGAGTTTCCTTATCCGTCTGGCGATTTACATGTTGGTCATTGGTATGCTTTTGCTGTAACTGATATTTATGCAAAATACCAGAGGTTAATGGGCAAGAATGTTCTTTTTCCAATTGGTTTTGACGCTTTTGGTTTGCCGGCCGAGAATGCTGCCATAAAAAACAAAGTAAATCCGGATGATTGGACTAGGCAAAATATTGAATCAATGAAAAAGCAAATGGTCGCTATGGGAAATTCGTTTGATTGGGATAGAATGATTGCTACGACCGATCCGCGATATTACAAATGGACTCAGTGGATTTTTACCCAAATGTTCGAGCGAGGACTTGCTTATAAAAAGAAAGCGACGGTTAATTGGGATCCAGTTGATAAAACTGTTTTAGCTAATGAACAAGTCATGCCTGACGGAACTGCCGAGCGCTCTGGTGCAGTAGTTGAAAAGAAAGAAATCGACCAGTGGTTTCTAAAAATTACTGATTATGCCGAGCGACTTTATGATGATTTAGATGAGCTTGATTGGCCTAGTCAGATTAAGGATCAGCAGAAAAATTGGATTGGCAAGTCCTATGGTGCAGAATTAAATTTTGATATAAAAGATTCTGCCGACAATTCTTTTGAAGAGAAAATAAAAGTTTTTACAACTCGACCTGACACACTATTCGGAGCGACTTATGTTGTATTGGCTCCTGAAAATGAATTAATCAATACACTTTCAGATAAAATTTCTAATATAAACGAAGTCAAAAAATACATCGAAACAGCTCGAGCAAAGACTGAAATTGAAAGGACAAAAATAGAAAAAGAAAAAACCGGTATTAAATTAGATGGCGTTTCTGCAATTAATCCGGCAACCAAAGAAGAAATTCCGATTTTCGTTGCTGACTATGTTCTAGGTGGATACGGAACAGGCTCTGTGATGGCAGTTCCTGCACATGATGAGCGTGATTATGCTTTTGCTAAAAAGTTTGATTTACCAATTAAATATGTAATCGAGCCTATTACTGGAGAACCACAAGAAGATGAAGAGAAAAGACAAAGCATTGTAGCCCTAGTTGAAAACCCAGAAAATGGGGAAATTTTAAGTATTAATTGGGGTGAAAAATTAGGAGGAAACTTATTAATTGGAGGCGGATTAAAAGAAGGAGAAGATCCTATAGAATGTGCAAAAAGAGAAATTATTGAAGAGACTGGTTATAAAAACTTTGAATATATTGGCAAGACCGAGTTAATTCACCATCACTACAGAGCTCATTCTAAAAATGTAAATCGTGAGATCGATGCAATTGGTCTTTATTTTAGGTTAACTAATTTAGAAAAAATTGAACAAAATCTAGAAGATGATGAGAAAGATAAATTTAAAGTTGAATTTATTTCAAAAGAAAAAGCAGAAAAAAATATCAAAGATCCATTACATAATTATATCTTTAATAAATTTATTAATGAAAAAATTTATACTGATAATGGATTTTTAACTAATTCAGGGGAGTTCAACGGCTTAACTTCACAAGAAGCCAAAGAGAAAATTACAGAATTTGTTAGTGGGGAAATGAAAACAACTTTTAAATTGCGTGATTGGTCAGTAGGAAGACAGAGGTATTGGGGAACTCCTGTTCCAATCGTTTATGATCCAGAAGGAAAACCACATCCAATTCCAAAAGAGAATTTACCATGGACACTACCGGCGGATGTTGATTATACTCCAACAGGTGAACCACCGTTAGCTAAATCAAAAGAATTAAAAGAAAGAACAGAAGAAATATTTGGAAAAGGGTGGACTCCAGAGGTAGAGACTCTTGATACTTTTATCGATTCTTCTTGGTATTTCTTGAGATATATTGATTCAAATAATTCAGACACTATTGCCGACAAGGATAAACTATCACAATGGATACCAGTTGATTTTTATTCCGGCGGAGCAGAGCATACAACTCTCCACTTGTTGTATTCTAGGTTCTTTCACAAATTTCTATCAGACATAGGTATCGTCGACACAAAGGAACCATATAAAAATAGATTGAACCGCGGTCTTATTTCAGGGACTGACGGAAATAAAATGTCAAAATCAAAAGGTAATGTTATTAACCCCGATGAAATTGTAGAGCGTCTTGGTTCTGATACTGTTCGTCTTTACCTTGCTTTTATTGGTCCATACAACGAGCCAGGTTCATATCCATGGGATCCTAATGGTGTTGTGGGTGTTCGTCGTTTTCTAGAGAAAATATGGCGTCTTGCACAAAACAGGGTTATAGAAAATCCATCAGAAAAATCTTCTGATAAAACTATACTTGAAATTAATAAGCTTATTAAAAAAGCGCACGAAGATTATCCTGAACTAAAATTTAACACCGTCGTTGCCTCTATGATGAGTTTTCTAAATGCTACAGAAAAAGAAGAAATTTCAAAAGAAGATTTTATAAAGTTCTTGATTGTCTTATCTCCAGCAGCTCCTCATATCTCAGAAGAATTATTTAATATAATTTCAAACACCCAAGAAACCATTTTTGATCAAAAAATTCCTGACTTTGATGAAGCAATTTTGCAAAATCAAGAAAAAATTATTGGAATTCAAATCAATGGTAAAGTCCGTGCAGAAATCGCAGTCTCAGAATCAGAATCAGAAGAAATTTTGAAAGAAAAAATCCTTGAAATGCCAGAGATAAAGAAGTGGACAGAAGATAAAGAAATCAGAAAATTCATCTATATTCCAGGCAGAATAATAAGTATTGTCTTATAATATAAGTTGTGGTATTATAGTTGACAGCACTGCCATATAGTGATATCTTAATACTTAGCATTATTGCAGGACACGCGCTACAGATATTCGAATTTAGAGATATTCGTTCTAATTTGAAATTATCAACAGAATAAATTAGTAATTTAAAATTATGATTAAACTAAGTTTTAAACCAAAAGAAATAGTAAAAAAAATACTATCTGAATTGCCAGAGAGGTCGCGTGATGTTCTTGTCAAAAGATACGGACTTGGAAAAGAGACCGCTAAAATGACTTTAGAAGCTATAGGTAAAGAATACTCAATTACCAGAGAAAGAGTTCGTCAAATCGAAGAACATGGACTTAACCTTATTAGAAAATCAGAAGTATATAAAGATAAAGAACCTGTTTTTGAAGAATTAAAGGGCGTGATTGATGATCTTGGCGTTATAATATCAGAAGAAGAACTATTGGATAATATTTCAAAAGCAGATGGTGTTAGAAATGCCATCCACTTCCTACTTGTCGTAGGAGACTTTTTCCTAAAACACAAAGAAGACGAGCATTTTACACACAGATGGTCTGTTGATAAAGATCTAGCTTTAACTGTAGAAGAATCTATTAAGAAACTTTATGAAAATCTTAATCATGAAGATATTATTTCAGAACCTGAATTAATAAAAAACTTTTTGTTTGAATTAAAAGATGTTTCAGAAAAATACAAAAATGAAGAAATTATAAAAAGATGGTTAAAACTTTCAAAGAAAATTTCTAGTAATCCTCTTGGTGAATGGGGAAAATCAGAATCACCAAATATTAATGTAAAAGGAATTCGTGATTATGCCTTCTTGGTAATAAGAAGACACGGCTCTCCAATTCATTTCCGTGAAGTTGCCGAAGAAATTCAAAAACTTTTCAACAAAAAAGCACATGTTGCCACAACACATAATGAACTTATAAAAGATAGTCGTTTTGTTCTTGTTGGTCGTGGTTTGTATGCTTTGACTGATTGGGGTTATTCAAATGGTGTTGTCAGAGACGTCATCAAGGAACTTTTAGTGAAAGAAGGGCCGCTAACTAGAGAAGAAATCATAGAAAAAGTTTTGAAAGAAAGACATGTAAAAGAAAATACAGTTCTTGTAAATTTACAAAACAGTAAACTTTTCCAAAAAACACCTGACAATAAATATACACTAGCTTAACCAAGTTAAATATATTAAAATTATAGATAATGGAAACAATTGATCTATCAAATTCTGTTATTGATTTTCTAGTATTGGCTTTGCCGATAGTAATACCTATTTTTCTTGCCATATTATTATTTGATATATGGGTAAGTTTTGCCAGAGAAAGATTTCTATCTTCTCAGGAATATTCTCTCTTAAAAATAATGCCCCCAACTGATGTTTTAAAGACTCCTCTTGCTATGGAACTTTTTATAAATGGTCTTCATCAGACTTTCGGTGAGGCAACTTTAAAAGATGTGTATTGGAAAGGGTCGGTTAGGCCAACTTTTTCTCTAGAAATGACTTCAAACGAAGGTCATGTAAATTTTTATTTATGGACTAGAAAATCGATAGTTGGTTTTATTGAATCGCAAATTTATGCTCAGTATCCTGGAATAGAAATTATTGAAGCAGATGATTATGCTACGAAGTTTGAATTTGATGAATCAAAACACAAGATGTGGGCATTAGAATATAATTTTACAGAAGATAACTCTGTTCCAATAAAAACCTATGTTGATTATGGTTTAGATAAGCCAACCAAAGATGAGGAAATGGTTGATCCTATTACTCCAATGCTTGAATTTCTTGGCTCAGCCAGAGAAGGAGAAAGAATATGGTTTCAAATCTTAATCAAAGCTCACAAAAAAGAAGATAAGAAACCTGGAACTTTATTTGGAAAAACTGACTTATGGGAAGAAAACCACAAGGCACAGATTAAAAAAATTCAAGAGCTTAACCAAGAAGAGGATTCTGAGGGTAACAAAAGAACTTTGCCACCTAGCGAAATTCAAAAAGAGAGAATCCAAGCGATTGAACGCTCTCAAGGTAAACTAGCATTTGATGTTGGCATTAGATCAATTTATATTTCAGATAAAGATAGTTTTAACCCTGTCAATATTGGTGGATTGATAGGTGCTTTTAAGCAATACAGTTCTAAAAATCTTAATGGTTTTAAACCAGGTAATAAAACAAAAATTGACCACTGGTGGCAAGATCCTTTTGGTAAGAATATAAAATTAATAGAAAAACAATTTCTAGATCATTATAGAGAAAGAGCTTATTTTTATAAAGAATTTATGGGTAAAAAAAGACCGGTTTTAGTAATGAACGCCGAAGAATTAGCGACAATTTATCACTTCCCAGGTTCTGTTGCGATGACTCCTAGTTTAGAAAGAGTTCAATCTAGAAAAAGCAACGCTCCGTCAGACTTACCAATATAGAGTATATGTATAAAGAAAAAATAAAAGAACTGAATGATAATTACCTGAAAGAAAACAAACCTAACTTTATTATAATAATATTGATCGTAATTTTATTAGTTGGCTTAATAAATACAACACCACCGAATAATTTTGCTGATGGAAAAATAATAACAATTGAAAAAGGTAGTACGATAAAAAATACAGCTGAACTTTTAGAAAAAGAAAATATCATTAGATCAAAATTACTTTTTAATATCATTATCACCATGACAAATTCTAATGTTATTGAAGGAAAATATTTATTTCATAGTCAAGAAAATGTTTTCAAGGTGGCAGATAGAATTAAAAAAGGGAGTTATCAAATTCCTTCAAAAAGAATAACTTTTTTTGAAGGAGAAACTTCTTATCAGATGGCAGAAAAACTTAAAAAGAATTTTCCCAATTTTGATGTTGATACTTTTTATGATTTAGCTTTAGTTAATGAGGGATATTTATTTCCCGATACTTATGATTTTAAAGCAACTATTTCTGCAGAAGAAGCAGTAAAAGAGATGATGGATAATTTTTCACAACAAATTTCTGAAATTTCTGAAAAAATAGAGAATTCTGACAGAACACTAAATGAAATAATAAAAATGGCATCGATAATCGAAGGGGAGGCAGATTCAACTAGTAGACAGGAGGTCGCCGATATTTTATGGAAAAGATTGGACGAAGGAATGCCACTTCAAGTAGATGCAACATTCGTTTATTCAATAGGTAAAAATAGTTTCAATTTAACTTTGGCTGAACTTAGAGATGAAGAAAACCCTTATAATAGCTACGTATTCACGGGTCTGCCTCCAACTCCAATTAATAACCCAGGTATCAAGGCGATAGAAGCCGCTGCTCAACAAAATGAAACTCCGTATCTATTTTTTCTGACCGGCCGTGATGGAAATATGTATTACGCTTCGACATTTGAAGCACATAAAAATAACAGATACTTGTATTTAGACTAATTAGTGTTATAAAAAATTAATGAAAAAAGTATTTGTAGGAGTATCTGGTGGTGTCGATAGTTCTGTATCAGCAGCTTTACTAAAAGACCAAGGTTACGATGTAACGGGTGTTTTTATAAAAGTTTGGCAACCAGATTTTATAGAATGTAATTGGAAAGATGAAATGCGTGACGCTATGCGTGTCTGCGCTAAATTAGAAATTCCTTTTTTGTTATGCGACTTAGAAAAAGAATACAAGGAAGGAGTCGTCAATTACATGATTGATGAATACAAAGCAGGTAGAACTCCTAATCCTGATGTTATGTGCAACAAAGAAATAAAATTCAAAGCTTTTCTAAATTTTGCATTAGAGAAGGGTGCTGATTTTATTGCAACAGGACACTATGCACAAAAAAAAGAATTAGATGATTCATTTGGATTATTTGAATCTGGGGATAAAGAAAAAGACCAAACATATTTTATTTGGAATTTAAATCAAGAAATTTTAAAAAATGTTTTATTTCCAATAGGTCATCTAAAAAAAGAAGAAGTTAGAAAGATGGCAGAAAAGAAAAAACTACTAACTTCAAATAAAAAAGACAGCCAAGGTCTTTGCTTTATTGGTCATGTAGATATGAAAGATTTTTTGAAAAAATTTATAGACACTAAAAAAGGTAAAGTTTTAAATGAAAAGGGAGATGTTATCGGTGAGCACGACGGGGCAGTTTTATATACAATTGGAGAAAGGCATCATTTCGAACTTTTCCAAAAAAATCCTAATCAAAAAAATTTATATGTGATTAGCAAAGACTTGGAAAATAACACAATCACTTTATCCGAGAAAAAAATAACCCAAGATTCCAAAAAAATTAAAATTGATAAAGTTAATCTAATTAGAGAAATAAGCGAGAAGGATGAAATTGAAGCCAGAATAAGGTATCGACAACCATTACAAGAAGGTAAGATAATAAAAATCAACAAAGAATCAGTCGAAATAGAGTTTAAAGACCCACAAGAATCAATAACTAGTGGGCAATCGCTAGTTATTTACAAAAATAGTGAATGTTTAGGTGGCGGAGTTATAGTCTAATGTTATAATACTTTCATATGAATAAAAAATTATGGGGAATTATAATATTTTTAATAGTTTTAACTTTTGCTTTTGTAATAACTTATAACAATAACAAGGTTGAAAAAATTGATGTCCAACTAGAAAGAGATCAAGCTAAAGAAGACCTAGTTGAGAGTCCTAAGACAACAATAAACGTAAAACACCAATACAATGATGGTGTCCACGCGTATGTTGGATACTTCACAACACCTACTCCTTGTCATTTACACGAAGCGGATATTGTATATCCATCAGCTGAGGGAGAACCTTATCTTTTAGAGGTAACTTATGAAGCTAATCCTGATGAAATGTGTGCCCAAGTTATAACTGACAGAGAATTTGAAGTTTCTTTTGAAGCAGAAGAAAGCATTGATGTAATAGCGTCAATTAACGACGAAGTAGTCAATTTGAACATATTTGAGGTTCCTGCAAATCAATCATTAGAAGAATTTGAAATTCTTAATAAAGGATAATTAAAATGACTGAAATAAGACTTGTATTAAAAGCTGATGGAACAACAGAACCTTTCGATAGTTCTAAATTAAAAAATTCTTTAACCAAATCAGATGCTTCTGATGTTTTAGCTAATGAAATAACTGCAAAAATCGAGAAAAATCTTAAAAAGGTAACGTCCACAGATGAAATTTATAAGACAGCTTATAAACTTCTGAAAAAAACCAAGAATAAAACTGCGGCTAGATATTCAATGAAAAGAACTATTTTAGATATGGGGCCAACTGGTTTTCCGTTTGAAAAGTTTGTAGCAAAGATTTTTGCAGAAAAGAAATATAAAACCATGGTAGGTATAATGTTGGACGGCTTTTGCACTGATCACGAGATTGATGTAATAGCAGAAGATGAAGATGATTTATTATTTTGTGAAGTTAAATTCCATAATGATTTAAAAACAAAAACAGATACCCGAGTTGCTCTTTATGTAAAAGCAAGATTTGATGATTTAAAAGAAAAAGAATACGACTTGTTCGATAAAAGAATGAAGCCCACAAAAGGGATAGTTATAACTAACACTGGTTTTACAACTAGTGCAGAAAAGTATGCTAAATGTGTTGGTTTAGGAATGATTTCTTGGGATTATCCTAAAAAAGGTAACCTATACGACCTTATTGCTGAAACTAAATTACAACCAATTACTTCTTTGACTACGCTATCTAAAAACGATAAGAAAAGATTAATAGAAGAGGGTATAATAGTCTGCAGAGATTTACTAAGCAATAAACAAATTTTATCTACTATTGGTTTAGGTAAAAATAAATCAAATAAAATTCTTACAGAAGCTAAAGAAGTTTGCTCATATTAGAAGTATAAAGTAATATTTTATATCATGAATTCAGAAGAAATACGAAAAAAATTCTTAGACTATTTTAAGGAAAAAGAACACGCAATATTGCCCTCGGCTTCTCTTGTGACACCAGAGGAAAAAGGAGTTACTAATTCTACGCTTTTTAATACTGCGGGTGTTCAACCTTTGGTTCCTTATCTACTAGGTGAAGAACACCCCCAAGGAAACAGGCTCGCCAGCGTTCAAAAATGCATCAGGACGATCGATATTGATGAAGTTGGAGACAATACTCATCTGACTTTCTTTGAGATGTTGGGGAATTGGTCTCTAGGCGACTATTTCAAAGAAGAAGCTATAAAAATGAGCTTCGAATTTTTAACTAGTATTGAAAAAGGATTAGGGTTAGATCCAAACAGGCTTTACATAACAGTTTTTGAAGGTGATGAAAATGCACCAAAAGATGAAGAGAGTTTTAATATTTGGAAACAATATGTTCCGGAAAATAGAATCTATTACATGAGCGCCGACTCTAACTGGTGGGAAGCGGGTGAAAATGGTCCATGTGGCCCTGATACTGAAATGTTTTATGATGTTAGTGGTAATTTGGGCGACTTGGATAAAGAAGCTTTTATGAAAGCAGACGAAGAACAAAAAGTTGTTGAGGTCTGGAACAACGTCTTCATGCAGTTCGAAAAGAAAGATGGGAAAATAATAGGTAAATTACCAAGATACGCAGTTGATACAGGAGCCGGACTCGAAAGACTTCTTACGGTAAAAAACAACAAAAAAAGCATCTACGAAACTGATCTATTTTCAGAAATATTAGAAAAAATTAGAAATACAGATAAAAACAGAATTATTGTTGATCATATTAGATCAGCTGTGATGTTGATTTCTGATGGTATTATTCCTTCAAACACAGATCGTGGTTATATTTTGCGTCGAATTATTCGTAGAGCGGTTAAAAATGCCGAAGATATAAATATTTCAGAAGTAGCAAAATTTTTCATAAACAAAATGGGCAATGCTTATCCTGATGTTAAGGAAAAAGAACAAGAAATATTAAAAACTATTAATACAGAAGAAGAAAAATTTAGAAAAAGCTTATCATCTGGACTAAAAGAGTTTAATAAGATTTCAGATAAAAATATTTCAGGAGAAGATGCTTTTAAATTATTTTCTAGTTACGGATTTCCGATAGAATTAACAGTAGAGTTAGCAAGAGAAAAAAATATTGAAGTTGATGTGGATTCTTTTAATGAAGAGATGAAAAAACATCAAGAAAAATCGCGAACAGCGGCTGAAGGAAAATTCAAAGGTGGCTTGGAAAATTATGGGGAAACGGAAACTAAATACCACACTGCAACTCATCTACTTCATCAAGCGTTACGTGATGTGCTAGGAGAGCATGTTCAACAAAAAGGAAGTAATATAAACGCAGACAGGCTAAGATTTGATTTTTCACATGACCAGAAAATGACCGACGAAGAAAAACAAAAAGTCGAAGAAATTGTAAATGAAAAAATAAAAGAATCTATACCTGTAAATAAAGTTGAGATGGATTTTGATGAGGCAGAAAAAACAGGAGCTTTACATTTCTTTGGAGATAAATATGGAGACAGAGTTTCAGTTTATTATATTGGAGACTCTATAGAATCAGCTTATTCTAAAGAATTTTGTGGCGGACCACATGTAAAGAATACTTCTGAATTAGGAGAGTTCAAAATTAAAAAAGAAGAAGCTAGTTCCGCCGGGGTAAGAAGAATCAAAGCTGTGTTAAAATAATAGCAATGTTCAATAACAAAAAAGATACTTCAAAAACTTCAAAAAAAATCGATTTAATATTTGATATTAGAAATTCTAGCGCTGGTTTGGGAGTTGTTGAAATTACAAAAAATGAAAGGGTTATAATTTACACAAATAGAAGATATTCTAATCCTTCTGTAGTAAGAGATGTAAAAACTTTTGAAAAACAGATAGAAAAGATAACTGATGATTTAATCGAAGATTTCATTATTTTTAAAAAAAAGAACAACATTAGACAAATTCTTAATGTTAACTGTGTTTTCTCTGCTCCTTGGTATGAGGCAGATATTAATAACCTAACTTTTAAAGAAAATAAAAAAACTAAACTCACAGAAAAATATTTAGATCAAAAAATTGAAAAAGGTGATATTAATGATGAACTAGAAAGTGTTGAAAACAATTTATTATCGGTTTCTTTGAATGGATATGAAACCGAAAATCCATTCGGGAAAACTTTTACGAGTATTGAGTTGAGTTTCTATAAAAGTTTTATAGATAAAGAAAACAAAATAAAACAAAAAATAGAAGATAAAATTAATCCCAATAAGCTAAATGTCCACACCCACCCGTTTGTAATTCTGAGTGTTTTGAGGGCAAATTTTCACAATGTAAATAATTTTTCTTTATTTGATATTGGTGGAGAAATGACAGAAATATCAATATTTAAAAACTCAATATTAAAAGAACTAATAACTTTACCTACTGGTTTTAATTCAATAATTAGAAATATTTCCAAAACAACAAACGATGAGCAAATAACAATATCGAAAATAAAAATGTTAAATTTGAATCAAATAAATGATGACGAATTGTTAGAAAAAATAAACTCTAATATAGAAGCGTGGCTAGAGACAACCAAGAAAATATTAAATTCAAATGAAATTCAATTACCAAATGATTTTTTTATAGCCATAGATAAAGATTATAAAAAATTAATAAAAGATATATTAAGCAAAAAGGACTTTTATTCAATGATTTTAAATAAAAACAGGCAACCAAATATAAGAATACTAGACTCAATTGATCAAAAAAATCTAGCCGTATATGCAAAAAATGTTAACAGAGATCCTTTGATTTCAATTATTTATAATTTTTCAACAATTGAAATTTAAAAAAATCTGTTATTATATATAAGATATGGATAAAAAAAATATACAAGACGTTGTTCCGCCAACACAAAGAAAATCAATTAGAAATATTCCTATACCAAATAGGAGTAACAAGAACGGAGAAATTAAAAGGAACACTCCACCAATACACAAAAAAGAAGAATTTGATTTTGAAGAAAGAAACACCAGACCTAGAAAAAACAATATTAAAAAATATTTTATATTAATAGGTTCGGTGGTTACTTTAATTTTATTATTTGTTGTATTTTCAAGCTTTACTAGTGCAACAATAAAAATAAAACCAAAAATAGAGTCATCCACATTTGACGAGAGAATGGTTATAGAAGATTTATCAACAAGAGAGAATAATGAATCATTAGGCTATAGAATAATTGAATTAGCTAAAGAATCAGAGAAAATAGTCGAGGCCCAAAACGAAGAACTTGTTCAAGAAAAAGCATCAGGGGAAATAACTATTTTTAACGAATACTCAGAAAGCAACCAAACACTTATAACAAATACTAGATTTGAATCAGAAGATGGAAAAATATATAGAATCCAAGAATCTATTAGTGTTCCTGGATATACAGAATCAAATGGAGAAATAATACCTGGCCAAATAACAGCAACTGTATATGCAGACGAAGAAGGAGAAGAATACAACTTAGAATCTGGAGATTTCACAATACCAGGCTTTAAAGGGCAAGAACCTTACGACTTTTTCTATGCAAAAACAGAGACAAGTATAAGCGGCGGATTTGATGGAGTCAGGAGAATAGTATCAGACGAAGATATAGAACTGGCAACCACAGAATTACAAGAAGACGTCAGAAATAAACTACTACAAGAATTAAACGAACAAATAACAGAAGAATTCTATATTCATCAAGATGGAGATTCTTTTTCTTTTGATAATATAGAACAAGAACAAATAGAAAACAGTGAAAATGTTAAATTAAAACTTAGAGGAAAAATATCAGCAAAAATATTTAACAAAGTGGATATATCAAATAAAATAGCAGATAATATATTTGCCAATTATTTCTCAAATGAAAATACTCTGATTGAAAATTTTGAAAATATTGAATTTTCAATTTCAGAAAATGATCTTTCTGAGATGTTAAACGCTTCAGGAAATTCTAATTTCATTTGGCAAGTTGATGAAAACAAACTAAAAGAAGACTTGATAGGAATAGAAAAAAACCTTCTTTCTACTGTAATGCAAGACTATACTGAAATCCAAACAGCAGAAGCAGTAATCAAACCATTCTGGGTTTCTAGCTTCCCACAAGAAAAGAAAAAGATAAAAGTTGAAATTGTTAGGTAATTTTATTGACATAATGTTTTACTCTGATAGTATATAAACTCGTAATTTAATGAATAGTTCAAACAAACAAGAAGAACAAGTAGAAGGAGTTGTAACGGAAGCTCTACCCGAGGCCATGTTCAAAGTTTTGATTGATGGCGCGGAAGAAGAGGTCCTTGCATACTTGGCTGGAAAAATGAGGATGTATAGAATCCGCGTTTTGGTCGGAGACAGAGTTCTACTTAAAACAGACCCTTACGGAGGTAAGGCTATAATTTATAAAAGAATTTAAACATGAAAGTAAAATCATCAGTAAAAAAGAAATGTCCAAATTGTAAAACTGTTCGCAGGAAGGGTAAGCTTTATGTTGTCTGCTCAAATCCTAGACATAAACAAAGACAAGGATAACTCGCTTTACTTTTTAAACTATATTTGATAAATTTTCACCCACTATATGAGATTATTAGGAATAACTTTACCAGACGAAAAAAGACTAGAGATTGCTCTAACGGTTGTTTATGGTATCGGAAGAAAAAAAGCAAAAGAAATTTTAGTCAATGCAAAAGTCGATCACGGTAAAAAAGCAAAAGACGTAACACAAGCAGAAGAAACTAAAATAAGAAACGAAGTTGAAAAATTAAAATTAGAAGGTGACCTTAAAAGAGAAATATCTGGTAACATCAAAAGACTAAAAGATATCCAGGCATACAGAGGATCAAGACATGCAAAAAGACTACCTTCACGCGGACAAAGATCAAAAACAAATTCCAGAACAGTCAGAGGTAATGTTAGAAAAACTATGGGATCTGGTAAGAGATCAGTTGAAAAGAAATAATAATTAACTATGGGAAAGAAACGTATTATAAAAAAAGGAGGTGACGACGTAGCAAAAAAAGCTTCATCATCAAAAAAAATCTCAAGAAAAAAACTTGAAAGTGGCATTTTATATGTTAGATCAACATATAACAACACAACACTTGCACTTACTGACATGAAAGGAAACCTTGTAGCTTCATCATCTAGTGGATCTCTAGGTTTTAGAGGTGCCAAAAAAGGAACTCCATTTGCTGCTGCACAAGCCGCTGATGTTCTTGTTGAAAAAGCTGAACAAGCAGGACTTAAAAAAATTGATGTTATTGTAAAGGGTGTAGGTTCTGGTAGAGAATCTTCTATTAGAAGTTTTATTAATAAAGGTATAAATATCAACAAGATAACTGATATGACACCGGTGCCGCATAACGGCCCAACACCACGTAAACCAAGAAGAGTATAGTATTATGAAAATAGGACCAAAATACAAAATTGCAAGAAGATTAGGTAGATCAGTTTTTGAAAAAACACAAACTGCTAAATTTGCTTTATCTGCAGAAAAAAGAAATGCTAACGTAGAAGGAATTAGATCTAGATCAAACTACGGATCACAATTATTAGAAAAACAAAAAGCTAGATTTACATACGGAATTACAAATACACAACTAGGGAAATATGCTTATCAAGTAATTGATTCTAAAGTTAAAAATCCAGAAGAAATGTTATTTATTAATCTTGAAAAAAGACTAGACAACACAGTTCTAAGATCAGGATTTGCAACAACAAGAAGACAAGCAAGACAACTAGTTTCTCATGGTCACATAAAAGTTAACGGTGTTAAAAACAAAATTCCATCATACTCTGTAAAAGAAGGTGATATCATTGAAGTCAAAGAAAGTAGCAGAGATAAATCAATTTTTGTTGATTTAGATGATAGAATAAAAGATCTAAACATCCCATCTTGGCTTAAAGTTGACCATAAAAATTTCAAAACAACAATAAACGGAAACCCAACTTACAACACCAAAGAAACTCATTTTAACCTAGGAGAAGTTCTTCAATTCTACAAACGTTAGTAATAGCTATCTTGTCTAGGATTGAAAAAGTTGGTATAATTCAACAACATTTTATAAGTTTAACCAAATAATAAAAATGACAGACCATAATATTGCTTTGCCATCAAAGCCAAAAGTCGTAACGGAAGAAGGGTTCAAAGGTGTGTATGAAATCGACGGTTTATATCCTGGTTATGGTCACACTTTGGGCAATTCATTAAGAAGAATCATTCTGTCATCTTTACCTGGTGCTGCTATTGTGCAGTTAAAAGTTAAAGGTGTCGGCCATGAATTCACAACAATAGAAGGAGTTAAAGAAGATGTTATATCTATAATTCTTTCTCTTAAAAAAATTAGATTATCTCTAGAAGGAGACGAAGAGCAAATTCTAAAGATAAAAGTTAAAGGACCTAAAACTGTTACAGCAAAAGATATTGAAGTTCCTAGTCAGGTAAAAATAATGAATCCTGATCAAGAACTTTTTACAATTACTGATAAAAATAAAGAAGTTGAAATGGAATTACTTGTCCAAAAAGGGTTAGGTTACGTTCCAAAAGAAGTTATCCAAAAAGACAGAGTTGATGTTGGAACAATTTCAATGGACGGTATTTTTACTCCAATCAGAAGAGTTAATTACGAATCTGAAAATATGCGTGTTGGCGACAGAACTGACTTCAACAGACTAAGGATTTCTATTGAAACAGATGGAACTATAACTCCTAAAGAGGCACTAGAGAGATCAATTGAAATTATGATTACCCAAATCAAAGCTATTATAGGTTTTAAAGAAGAAATTGAAATAGAAGTGCCAGAAGTTGAAGAAGTTAAAAAAACAGTCAAAGAAAAAGATACCAAGGTAGAAGATTTTTTGAAAACTAGAGTCGAAGATCTAAATCTATCTCCAAGAACAATTAATGCACTTGAAAATGCAAATATTAGAACTGTTGGTGGTCTAGCTAGAAAAAAAGAAGAGGGAATCTTGGATATTGAAGGCTTGGGAAACAAAGGCCTACAAGAAATCAAAAAATTATTAGGTGAACACGGTATAACCCTTGATTAAGGGCTTTACAAAAATGAATTAAACTGATAGTCTTATCAACCATGAAACATCACGATAGAAACAGAAAATTAGGAAGAAACACAAACCAAAGAAGAGCTCTTTTAAAATCTCTTGCTTGTTCTCTTATCCGTGATGAGAAAATAAAAACAACAGAAGCAAAAGCAAAAGAGCTTAGAAAATTCATTGAAAAACTAGTCACAAAAGCTTCTAAAAATGACCAAGCAACATATAGATTTATCTATAGTAAAATTGGTAATAAAACTCAAACAGAAAAACTTATAAAGGATGTTGCGCCAAAATACATCGAGAGAAATGGTGGCTACACAAGAATTATTAAATTACCAATCAGAAAGAGTGATGCTAGCAAGATGGCACAAATAGAATTCGTATAAAATTATGAAAATCATAGACGCACAAAACAAACCGATCGGCAGAGTTGCAACAGAAGCAGCAATGGCTTTGATGGGTAAAGACAAAGTTGAATACCAACCAAACAATCAACCAACTACTAAAGTTCAAATCGAGAACGCTTCAAAAGCAAAAATTTCTCAGAAAAAATTAAAGGAAAAAATATACACAAGATATACAGGATACCCAGGAGGTCTTAGAGAAAGAACCCTAGAAGAACTAATCGAGAAAAAAGGTTACGGAGAAGTGTTCAAAAAAGCTGTTTACGGGATGCTTCCTGATAACAAACTTAGAAAAATAATGATGAATAACCTAGAAGTTACAGAATAATATGGCTACAAAAACAGAACAAAAATATATCGAAGGAATCGGAAGGAGAAAAGAAGCAGTTTCAAGAGTTAGAATTACACCTTCTAAAAAATTCGAAGTTAAAATTAATGATAAAAGTCTAGTAGACTATTTTGACACTAAAGAATTACAAAAAATTGTAGTTGCTTCTTTTGAAGATATAGAAGGTATTAACGAAAAATTCTCTGTTTCTGTTCACGTAAAAGGTGGCGGTATTAAATCACAAGCAGAAAGTATTAGACTTGGTTCTGCAAGAGCGCTAGTTAAATTTAATGAAGAACTAAGAAAAGATCTAAAAAAATTAGGTTACCTAAAAAGAGATCCTAGAGTAAAAGAAAGAAAGAAATTCGGTTTGAAAAAAGCCAGAAAATCTGCACAATGGTCAAAACGTTAAAATTACGTTTACACTCCTTTATATTACATTTTATAAATTTAATAATTAATTTTTCATTGCTATGCCAAAGGAAAATCAAGAAAAGACAAACGAAGAAATTGTCTACGATGAATCAGACACTTCTGAAGGTGCTAATTTTGATTTGAGTTCAAAACTTAAAAAAGTAAAAAAAGATCTGAAAAAATGCCAAGAGGAGAAACAGGAATACTTAAATGGTTGGCAAAGATCAAAAGCTGACTTTATAAACTTTAAAAAAAGATCTGAAGAATCAAAAAAAGATATAGCAAAATATGCTAGTGAAAACATAATCCTAGAAATTATCCCAATTATTGATAATTTTGAACAAGCCTTTAAAAATAAACAAGTGTGGGAAAGCGTTGATGAAAATTGGCGAAAAGGAATCGAAATGATTCATGCCCAGCTAGTTAATGTCCTCAAGAGAAATGGCGTCACAGAAATTGAATCCCTCGGGAAAGAATTCGACCCCAAGATTCATGAATCTGTAGAGATAGTAAAAGTTGATGATAAAAAAGATAATGATAAAATCATTGAAGTATTACAGAAGGGTTACAAAATAGATGGCAAGGTAATTCGTCACCCTAATGTTAAAGTCGGGAAATTTGAGTAATTTATTAACTTAACTAAAAAATATTATGTCAAAAATTTTAGGAATTGATTTAGGAACAACAAACTCAGCGATGGCAATAATCGAAGGTGGTGAACCAGAAATTATTGAAAACGCGGAAGGGAATAGAACTACACCTTCTATTGTTGCTATTTCTAAAAATAACGAACGTCTAGTTGGCCAATTAGCCAAAAGACAAGCGGTTACAAACCCAAAAAATACTATTTTTGGAATTAAAAGATTTATTGGGCATAATTTTGGAGATACTGCAGTAGAAAAGGATAGAAAAACAGTTCCATACGAAGTTAAGAAATCTGACAACGACGGTGTTTTAGTTGAAATGAATGGAAAGGATTATCGCCCAGAAGAAGTTTCAGCTATGATTCTACAAAAAATGAAATCTGATGCAGAATCAAAAACTGGCGAGAAGATCACTGAGGCAGTTATCACAGTTCCTGCTTATTTCAATGATTCCCAAAGACAAGCTACAAAAGACGCGGGTAAAATTGCAGGATTGGAAGTTAAAAGAATTATTAACGAACCTACTGCAGCAGCACTTGCTTATGGTTTTAATAAAAAGAAAGATGAAAAAATTGTAGTCTTTGACTTTGGAGGAGGAACATTCGATATTTCTGTTTTGGAAGTTGGCGACGATGTTGTCGAGGTTAAGTCAACAGATGGTGACTCTCACATGGGAGGTAAAGATATAGACCAAAAAATAATTAAATGGATTATTGATGAATTCAAAAAAGAATCAGGTGTAGACATCTCCGGAGATAAACTTGCGCTACAGCGATTAAATGAAGAGGCAGAGAAAGCAAAACTAGAGCTTTCAAGTGCTAGTGAGACTGAGATTAATATCCCTTTCTTGACATCAGGAGAAAACGGACCTGTTCACTTTATAAAAAACATGTCTAGAGCTAAATTAGAAGAACTAGCAGAAGAATTTATAACTCGTTCAATTGAAATAACTAAAAGAGCAGTCGACGCCTCACCTTTTGAAATTTCAGATATCAATGAAATCATTATGGTTGGTGGGCAAACTAGAATGCCTAAAATCCAAGAAGAAGTTAAGAAACTTTTCGGAAAAGAACCAAATAAATCAATTAACCCTGATGAGGTTGTTGCTTTGGGTGCTGCAATCCAAGGAGGAATTATGCAAGGTGACGTCAAAGATGTTTTACTACTAGATGTTATCCCACTTTCACTAGGAATTGAAACAATGGGTGGAGTTGCAACAAAGCTTATCGAAAAAAACACAACAATTCCAGCTAACAAATCTCAAATTTTTTCTACAGCAGCCGATAATCAAAACCAAGTAGAGATTCACATTGTTCAAGGTGAAAGATCAATGGCCGCAGACAACAAATCATTAGGAAGATTTATTCTAGACGGTATTCCACCTGCACCAAGAGGCGTTCCACAAATAGAGGTTTCATTCGATATTGATTCAAACGGAATCTTGAATGTTAAAGCGGTCGACAAAGCTTCAAACAAAGAGCAATCAATCAAAATCGAAGCAACATCTGGTCTATCAGAAGAAGATATTGAAAAGATGCAGAAAGACGCAGAGTTGCATGAAGAAGAAGATAAAAAGAAGAAAGAATTGATTGATACTAAAAATATTGCTGAGCAAACTGCTTATACTGCAGAAAAAGCATTGAAAGATGCAGGCGATAAAATTCCTGAAGATCTTAAAAAGGGAATTGAAGAAAAAGTTAAATCTACTCGTGAAATATCCGGAAAAGACGATCTAGAAGCAATTAAAAAATCAACCGAAGAACTTTCAACTGAAATGCAAAAAATCGGTCAATACATGCAAGAGAATCAACAGCAAGATAAAACTTCACAAGATGGTTCTGAAAACAAAACAGGTGAAGATGTTAAAGACGCTGAAGTCGAAAAAGAAGATGAAGCTGACCAGTCATCAAATGACTCAAATAATTCAGAAAATTCAAACGAAGATAAAAAATAATAATTGTAATGTCAAAAGACTACTACAAAATACTAGGAGTAGACAAATCTGCATCTCAAGATGAAATCAAAAAAGCTTTTAGAAAATTAGCCCACAAATACCACCCAGATAAAAAGGATGGCGATGAAGCAAAATTCAAACAAGTGAACGAAGCTTATTCTGTTTTATCAAATGAACAAAAAAGAGCACAATACGATCAATTTGGATCTACAGGTTTTGGTGGTGGAGGTGCTCAGGGCGGATTTTCAGGATTCGAAGGATTTGATTTTTCTCAATTCACTCAAAACGGCCAGCGAGTTGATTTTGATGTAGACCTTGGTGAAATATTTGGTAGTTTTTTTAGAGGTGGAGGTGGCTTCTCACGAAGAAGAAAAGGACAAGATATTAGAGTTGATGTCGAATTAAGCTTTAAAGAATCAATTTTTGGAAAAAAAGAAAAAATTAAAGTCAACTACAAATCAAAAAAACATGAAGAAATAACTATTGATATTCCAGCAGGTATTGATAGTGGAGAGATGCTAAGAGTCAGAGGTAGAGGTGAAGAAATTGAAGATGGGACTCCGGGAGATTTGTTCATTAAGATACACGTAAAACCACACAAAACTCTATGGAAAGAAGGGGCTAACTTGGTAACTGAGAAAAATATAAAATTAACTGAATCAATTTTAGGAACAAAAACAGAAATTGATACACCAGAGGAAGAACCTATAACCATTAAAATCCCCGCTGGAACTAAACACGGTGAATTATTGAGATTAAGAGGTAAAGGCGCTCCGGTGCTTGGAGGATCTCAAAGAGGAGATATTTTAATTAAAATATCAGTCGACATTCCTAAAAAACTATCCAGAAAATCCAGAAAAGCGCTCGAAGAATTGCAAGAAGAAGGTCTGTAAACAAAAGTTTTAAACAATCAAATACAGACTTTTTGTTAGTAGTAAGATATAATTAAGTTATGAACGGTATAGGATTTTTGTCATTAGACATATTGATAATTTTAATATTATTTATTTCACTTTTTCTACTGTCTTTTAAGACAGGTAAAAAGTTATTAACTACACTTATAATATCTATTTATCCAACTGTTTTAATTTTCAATAATCTATCGCACGCAAGCTTAGATACTCAGATTATTCAATTAGTAGTTTTATCTGTTTTGTATGCACTATTTTCATTTATTTTTTGGAAAAATATTCATATAAAAAAATACCATAGTAACAGTAGAAAAATTATAGATTATTTTCTACTAACTACAGCTTTTTTGATATTATTAATTTCAATCAATATAAACTCTATACCTGCTCTATCTATGCTCTATCAATTTTCTGGATCAATTATTAATTTCATATCTAACATACCTTATTCAATAGCATTAATTATTCCAATAATAATTATATTAATAACTAACAGAAGAGACCTAGAATAAATATGAGCCCAGAATTAATTTTAACAACAATTATACTAACAACCTTGTCAGCTGTCGCTTTCATTTTTTTGATTAATCTCAGTTTTAAAAAAGGTAAATTAAAGAGACTTGATTTCAAAAATGTTGCAACACAATTGATATTATTAACAATATGGATAAGTATCTTGAGCGACATATTACTTGCCCAAAACAGAACTCAAGAATATGTTAGTATTACTTTCTTTATATTATCAGTATTCATCGGTATATTTTTAATAAAAAGCCTGCATGATGAAGACAAATATCAAGAAACAATAAAAGGACTGGTAAATAAATTACAAATAAACAATGAAGAATTAAAACAATTAGACAAGAAAAAAACTGAATTTGTTTCATTAGCTTCTCATCAACTAAGAGGTCCTTTGTCGGTTATACAAGGATATTTATCTATGGTTTTAGAAGGGGACTACGGTTCTATTCCAGAAAAAGCAAAAGAACCTATTTATAGATCTCTTCGTTCCAGTAAGGCACTGAGTCTTTTAATAAACGACTACCTAGATGTCGCCCAAATTGAGAGAGGAGAAATGGAATATAATATTACAGAAATTAATTTCTCTAATCTCTTAAAAGATGTGGTATCAGAATTTGAAGTCGTCGCCAAAAAATCTAAACTCGATTTTATTTTTGAAGACAAAACAAAAAATATAAAAATTAATGGTGATATAAATAAAATCAGACAAGTTCTATCCAACATAATAGATAACGCAATAAAATATACAAAAGAAGGTCGGGTAAAAATTTCAACAAAAAGAGAAGACGACAAGATAATTGTCTCTGTTGAAGACACAGGTATAGGCATCAAAAAAGAAAAGATGACCGAAATTTTCAATAAATTTGCTAGATCAGAAGAAGCAATAAAAGTTAATGTCGTAGGAACTGGTCTTGGTTTATTTGTCGCAAAAATAATGGTCGAATCACAAGACGGTAACATATGGGCACAATCAGAAGGTATAGGAAAAGGATCGACTTTTTATATCTCTTTACCAATTGCAAAAGATAATTAATTTGTTAATTTTAATGTTATGAGAAAAAAACTAGTATCAGGAATTAAACCAACAGGGACACTACATTTAGGAAATTATTTTGGTGCCTTGAAACAATTTGTTGATCTGCAAAATGAATATGATTCAAATATTTTTATAGCTGATTTTCACGCTCTAACAACTATACAAGAAAAGGAAGTTCTAGAGAAAAATATAATCAATATAGCTACAGATTATTTAGCGGCAGGGATTGATCCTAATAAAGTTAACTTATTCAAACAATCAGATATACCAGAAGTCACCCAAGCAGCTTGGATTTTCAATTGCATCACCACGATGCCTTTTTTGATGAGAGCTCATTCATTTAAAGATGCCGAAGCAAAAGACAAAGAAATAAATGTTGGTGTATTCGATTATCCAATTTTAATGGCTGCAGATATTTTATTGCCAAGCGCGGATGTTGTCCCGGTCGGCAAAGATCAAAAACAGCATGTAGAAATAACTAGAGACATCGCGGAAAAATTTAACAGAATATATGGGGAAACTTTCAAATTACCTAAACCAATAATTTTAGAAGAGACCGAGACAGTCCCTGGAATTGACGGTAGGAAAATGAGCAAAAGTTATGGAAATATAATTCCACTTTTTGCCACAGATGAAGAGATTGAAAAAGCTGTTATGTCGATAAGAACTGATTCAAAAGCGCCTGATGAACCAAAAAATCCGGACGAGGTAATAATCTACCAAATACACAAACTAATTTTAAACGAAGAAGAAGACAAAAAAATTAGAGGAAGATACGAATCCGGCATTGGTTACAAAGAAGCTAAAGATCTTTTAATCAAAGATTTAAAAAGTTTTATAAAGCCAATGCGTGAAAAAAGGGAATATTGGGTGAATAATCCACAAAAAGTTAAAAGAATTCTTAAGAAGGGGGCTAAGAAAGCAAAGAAAGAAATTTCGAAAAAGATGGACGAGGTAAGAAATAAGATTGGAATGAATCTTTAATTAATAGATTAATTTTGTTAGTATAACTTAAATATGGAAAGAATTTATATAAAAGATCTAAAAGATCATGCAGGAGAGGAAGTTGTTATCAAAGGATTTGTAGATACTCTAAGAGATCAAAATAAAATTGTCTTTATTATACTCAGAGATATAACTGGCAAAATTCAAAACGTAGTTTTAAAAGATTGCGAAGATTTTGATTTAGCCAAAGATTTAACAGAAGAATCTGTTATTGAAATTAAAGGTTTAGTAAAAGAAGAAAAGCAGGCACCTGGAGGCTTTGAAATTGAAACAAAAAAAATAGTTTTGTTATCTAGCGCAGCTCCAGAATTACCAATACCTGTTAACACAAGAAAAGGAGGTGAAGAAACAAATATAACATCTAGATTAGATTATCGCTTTATTGACTTAAGAAAACCTGAAAAAGCTAACATATTTAAAGCTTGGACTGCTTTTGAAAGAGGAATGAGAAATTATTTTGAAAAGAATAATTTTATCCAAGTTTACACCCCTTCTTTTATGAACACATCTAGTGAGACCGGTGCAGAAGTTTTTGAAGTTAGTTATTTTGAAAGAAAAGCTTATCTTGCTCAATCACCACAGTTTTATAAACAAATGGCAATAGCTTCAGGATTAGAAAAAGTATTTATTTCTGGTCCAGTCTTCCGTGCAGAGGAATCATTCACTACTCGACACATGACAGAATTTACGGGTTGGGACTTTGAAATTGGATTTATTAATGATCATCACGACCTAATGAAAAGCGAAGAGGAAATGATCAAAACAGGTTTTGAAAAAATCAAAGAAGACTTGCCAGAATTAGATATAGAAATTCCACAAATTCCTTTTCCAAAAATTACAATAAAAGAAGCAAAAGAAAAACTAGAAGCAGCTGGTGTAAAAGGAGAAAAAGAACATGATCTTTCGCCAGAAGAAGAGAGGAGAATATGTGAGATTATAAAAACAGAAACTGGAAATGATTTTGTTTTTATAACAGATTACGACATTTCTATCAGACCTTTCTATCATATGAGGCACGAAAACAATCCTCAACTCACAAAAAGTGCAGACCTTTTATACAAAGGAATTGAGATAACAACACTCGCTCAAAGAGAACACCGACCAGAAATTCTAGAGAAACAAGCTGTCGAAAAGAAAATGGATTTGAATTTACTTTCAAAATATTTGGAATTCTTCAAATACGGTTGTCCACCACATGGGGGTGGAGGAATCGGCCCATCAAGACTATTCATGAAGATGTTTGGGTATGACAATGTTAGAGAAGTTACTTTTCTACCAAGAGATGTTAATCGTTTAGAACCGTAATTATGAACGAAAAGAAAGGTTTCGAAGTTGATACTGATGTTTTTTCTGGACCATTAGATCTGCTACTTAACCTTATTGAAAAAAGAAAACTATTAATAAATGAAATATCTTTGGCCAAAATCACGGATGACTATATTTCTTATGTTAATAATATTGAAGAAATTTCAATTTCTGACAAGGCAAATTTTATCTTGATTGCTTCAACACTACTTTTAATTAAATCAAAATCACTTTTACCAACATTGGAATTAACTGAAGAAGAAGAACAATCCATAGAAGATTTAGAACGGAGACTTAAAATTCACAAAAGATTAAAAGCAGTTGAACCAAAAATACAGGAAATGTATTTCAAAAATCCAACTTATTTTAAAAGAGATGTAAAAATAGAAGAAGTTTCTTTTAGACCAACAAAAAAAACTTCAATTTCTTTTATTAAAGAAACAATCGCTGACATAATCAAAAAACTACCAAAAGTGGAGAAAATTCCAAAGGCGGCGATTAAGAAAGTTGTTAGCTTAGAAGAAATGATTAACAGACTTACCGAGAGAGTTAAACAGGGCATAAACACTAGCTTTAAAGAGTTTACCGGAATCAACACAGCACAAAAAACGGATATTATTGTTGGTTTTTTGGCGATGCTACAATTAGTAAAAGATGGTATTATTGAAGTTGAGCAAGAGGAAGGTTATTCTGACATTAAAATGCAAACAAGAGATTCACATCTGCCAGATTATTCTTAGAAAATTATGGAAAACTTAGTAAACAAAATTGAAAGCTTATTATTCTATCAAGTAGAGCCAATGAAAATTAAAAAAATGGCTGAAATTTTGGAAGTTGATGAAGAGAATATAAATCAATCGATACAAGAACTAGAAAAAAATTTAGAGAATAGGGGAGTAAAATTAATCAAAAACGATGATGTGATCTCTCTTACAACTTCTCCTGAAAATTCAGATATTATTGAAAAAATTAAAAAAGAAGAACAAGATAAAGAATTAAGCAAAGCTGCGTTAGAAACATTAAGTATAATTTTATACAGGGGTCCTATTAAAAGAAGTGTAATAGATTACATTAGAGGGGTGAATTCTCAATTCAGCCTAAGATCTCTTTTAATAAAAGGTTTAATTGAAAAAGAGCAGTCAAAAGATGACGAAAGAGCTTTTGTATACAAACCATCAATCGATTTACTTTCATATATGGGAATTTCAAAAATAGAGGAATTACCAGAATATAAAGAGGTTAACGAAGATATAAATATTTTTATAGAATCAGAAAGAGAAAATGATAAATAAAAACAAAAAAGAAATATTTTATTCTGTGCTACTTATGGTAATACCACTTACTATCCTTTTCTCTACTTATTTTATAAGCAAAGAAAAGAAAGACGACTTCGCAATAACAAAAGATACTGAAATTATAGAAGAAGAAGTTAATGTATTTGAATCTTTAAAAATAGAAGGACAGGCAGCGATTGTAAAAGATATAAATACTGGTGAAATACTATATGCCAAAAACCCAGATGTATCATTGCCCTTGGCTTCAATTACAAAAATACTAACTGTTTTAACTGTAGATAAACTATCAGACAATAATATGGTTAATATAACTTTAGAAGATATATTAACTGAAGGTAATAGTAGTCTATTGGTAGGAGAGAATTTTAATAAGCAAGACTTAATAGATTTAACTTTGTCCGTATCACTAAACGACGGAGCAGCTGCATTGGCCAGTAACGCCATTGGTTCATTAAATTTAAATGGTCCAGAAAATATTTTTATAAACGAAATGAATAAATTAGCCCAAGAGATTGGTATGACCAGATCAAAATTTTATAATGAAACAGGTCTAGATGAAAATGAAAAAAGTGCTGGTGCTTATGGCTCTGCAAGTGATATAGCTAAATTATTTGAATATGCGATTTCTACAAACAAAGATTTATTTAAAGCAACTGCTGAAAGTGATTTAACGATAACATCAAGAGAAGGCTTTATTCACAATGCAACAAACACAAACAAGATTGTTGATAAGCTACCAAATCTTTTAGCTGGTAAAACTGGCCACACTGACCTCGCTGGTGGTAATTTAGCTGTTGTGATTGATCCGTCACTAAATAGGCCGGTGGTAATTGTTGTGCTTGGATCTTCGGTAGATGGTAGATTCATAGATGTCGAAAAATTATCAGATAAAACAATAGAATATTTTAAAAATAAAAAATAACCATGATTGAAATTTTAAGTGTAGTAAAAGTAATATTACCAGCAGCATTAACTTTCCTAATTGGAATTATGCTAACGCCTCATGTCGCCGATTTCTTGTATAAAAATAAAATGTGGAAAAAGAAATCAGGAAAATTGGATACGGCCGGAAATGCCACACCTGTTTATGACAAATTATATGAAAAAAGAGATGTTGGAACACCTAGAATGGGTGGGGTGATTATCTGGCTAAGTGCTTTTATTATTATTTCTCTGTTTTGGTTATTAGCCCGTTTTTCTCCTTTCGAAATTTTCGAAAAATTAGAATTTTTGAGTCGTGATCAAACATGGATTCCACTTGCTGCACTTATGATTGGCGCTTTCGTTGGCTTACTGGATGACTGGCTAGAGATTAGAGGATCCAGAGACAATGTCTCTGGTGGGTTATCTGCAAAAAAGCGTTTAGCTGTTGTAGGCTTGATAGGTTTACTAGTTTCAACATGGTTTTATATAAAATTGGGAGTCAGTGCAATTGGAATACCTTTCTTTGGATTATTAAATATCGGTTTTCTAATTATTCCACTTTTTACAATTGTAATAATAATAATTTACTCAGGAGGAGTGATCGACGGATTAGATGGATTGTCAGGCGGTGTCTTAGCATCAATGTTTTCGGCTTATGGAATAATAGCTTTTGCTTATGACCAAATTAACCTTGCAGCATTTTGTGCGGCTATTGTAGGAGCACTTCTAGCATTTTTGTGGTTCAACATTCCACCTGCAAGATTTTACATGTCAGAGACGGGGAGTATGGCTTTAACTATTGTTTTAGCGATTGTTGCTTTTATGACAGATGCATTGGTTGGAGGAGTAGGGTTATTTGTATTACCAATTATAGCTTTTCCTTTAATTGCGACTGCAGGTTCTTCTTTTTTACAAATTATGTCCAAGAAAATTCGTGGTAAGAAAATTTGGTTAGCAGCACCACTACATCACCATTTCGAAGCAATAGGTTGGCCAGCTACCAAAGTCGTCATGCGTTATTGGGTAATATCCATTATTTTTGCATCAATTGGCATTATTATCGCTTTGATAGGATAAGTTTTTAAACATTTAAACAGAAGTTTTGCACAAGAAAATACTATTTAAAAAAGTTATAATAATGAAATGACTAATAAATACAAAGTCGACAAACCACTCCTAATAATAATATTACTTTTAACAACTTTTGGTATCTTTACTTTTCTTTCTGCGTCGCTTGGACTATTGGCAAAAGATGGTGTTCAATATTCTAGTGTTGTTGTTAACCAGCTTGGTTTTGGATTGATTGGTGGGCTAATTTTGATGTTTATTACATCTAAAATTCCATATAAATTTTGGAAAATATATTCTTTTTGGTTTATTTTAGGTGCGATATTTTTAACTTTGTTAGTTTTTGTCCCAGGAATTGGATTTGAATTTGCGGGAGCAAAAAGATGGATTCATATTGGTTCAATATCTATCCAACCATCAGAATTTTTGAAATTTGCATATCTTTTCTATGTTGCCGCATGGCTCTCACTTGCAACAGCAAAAAACAAGATAGAGACTTTTAAATTTGGAACTTTGCCGTTCTTAACGATCTCTTTTATTGTAGGTATTATATTGGCGTTACAACCTGACAACGACACTATGGCTATAATATTATTAGCTGGAGGTGTTATGTATTTTGTCTCTGGTGCTAATTTAAAACACATACTGATTGTTGGTTTTCTGGCTCTGATTGCTTTTTCAACTATTATTTATAACAGACCATACATAGTAGACAGAATAGTTACTTTTATAAACCCTGCCTCTGATCCGCTCTCATCTGGATACCAAATTCAGCAATCATTAATTGCGATAGGATCAGGTGGTTTTACCGGTCGCGGTTTTGGACAAAGTATTCAAAAATTCAACTTTTTACCAGAGCCGATCGGGGATTCTATTTTTGCAGTAATTTCAGAAGAATTCGGTTTTGTTGGGGCCACCTTTTTAGTTTTGATGTTTGTGGCACTTTTAATCCAAAGTATTAGAATTAGCCTAATGAGTAAGGATAGTTTTGGTGGACTACTCATGATAGGAATTGCTATACTTATAGTATCTCAGTCGTTTTTAAATATTGCTTCGATGTTGGGTATTTTCCCGTTATCAGGACTACCGTTATTATTTGTAAGTCATGGAGGAACAGCATTATTATTTACACTAGCGGCTTCGGGTATAATGCTTAATATTTCAAAATTTAAAAAACAGCAATAATTATTATGAAAATACTTTTTACAGGAGGAGGAACAGGAGGACACTTTTATCCAATAATCGCAGTCGCACAAGCAATGCGAGAAGTTTCCAAAGAACAAAAACTTTTGGATCAGGATTTATATTTTATAGGCCCAGACCCATACAATAAAAAAATTCTTTTTGATAATAAAATAACATATAAAAATGTTCCAGCTGGAAAAATTCGCAGATACTTTTCTCTTTTAAATGTGGTTGATCTTTTCAAAACCGGAATTGGAATTTTGAAAGCAGTTTGGACTGTCTTTTGGATTTATCCAGATGTAATCTTTAGCAAAGGTGGCTACGGAAGTTTCCCTGTAGTTTTGATTGGTAGATTTCTCGGTATTCCAATTATAATTCACGAATCAGATAGCACACCAGGTGTTGTTAACAAGTGGGCAGGGAAGTTCGCTGATAAAGTTGCTGTTTCCTATCCTGAAGCAGGAGAATTTTTTATAAAAGAAAAAGTTGCTTGGACTGGTAACCCTGTCAGAAAAGAAATTGCAAATGTTGTGAAAGATGGGGCTGCTGAATATCTCGACTTAGAAAGAGATGTTCCTGTAATATTAATACTTGGTGGATCACAAGGGTCTGAAATTATAAACGAAGCGATAATCGACGCTTTACCGAAATTAATAAGCGATTACCAAATCATCCACCAAACCGGCAAGAAAAATTTTGAATTAGTCAAAAATACTGCCGACGTTGTTATGGGAGATGATGAGCATAAATATAGATACCACGCTTACCCTTATTTAGATGACCTTGCAATGAAAATGTCTGCTGGTGCCTCTGATATAATTATTAGTCGTGCAGGTTCAACATTATTTGAAATATCAACTTGGCAAAGACCCGCCATAATAATTCCTATTACAAAATCAAATAGGAACCACCAAAAAATTAACGCATACACTTATGCTAGATTTGGTGGCGGAACTGTAATCGAAGAAAGGAACTTATCAGATGATATAATAGTGAATGAAATAAACCGAATATTAACTAACGAAGACATTAAAAACAAAATGATTGAAGGTGCCAAAAAATTTGCAAAGCCGAACGCAGCAAAAACAATCGCGGAAGAAATTTTAGAAACCGCACTAAGACATCAAAAATAATTATGCTTAAAATATTTAACTTTTTAAAAAACAATAAAGATGAAACTGGCGTCAGAAAAACTACTGACCAGGGTAGCCAAATTGTGACCAGGATCGCCCCTTCACCAACCGGAGTATTACATGTTGGAACTGCTAGAACTGCGCTTTTTAATTATTTATATGCAAAGCAAAATAACGGAAAATTTATTGTAAGAATAGAAGATACAGACAAAGAGCGAAGCACTAAGGAATTTGAAAAAGATATTTTAGATTCACTAGAGTGGCTCGGCTTGGATCATGATGAATTTTATAGACAATCAGAACGAGGAGAAATTTATAGAAAATACATAGAAAAATTAACCGAGGAAGGAAAAGCATACATTTCAAAAGAAGAAGCTAAAGAAGAAGGACAAAGGTCCGAAGTGATTAGGTTTAAAAATCCAAATAAAGAAATAATTTTTGAAGATCTAGTTCGTGGTGAAATTTCATTCGATACTACAGAATTAGGAGATTTTATTATTGCAAAATCGGTAGACGAACCACTCTATCATCTAGCGGTCGTAGTCGACGATCACGAGATGGGTGTAACTCATATTTTTCGAGGAGAAGACGGTATTTCTAACACCCCTAGACAAATCCTAATCCAAGACGCAATCGGCGCACAGAGGCCAAAATACGCCCATTTACCACTAATTCTAGGCCCTGATAAGTCAAAATTATCAAAAAGACATGGTGCGACATCACTAAACGCTTTTAGAGAGCAAGGATATTTCAAAGAAGCGATTCTAAATCATCTAGCATTTCTAGGATGGAACCCTGGTGATGAACGAGAAATATTTTCTCTGGAAGAACTGATTAAGGATTTTGATATAAAAAAAGTTAGTAAAGGTGGAGCAGTATTCAACATTGAAAAATTAGATTGGTTTAATAAACACTATCTAGAAAACTTGAACGATGAAGAAATATTAAAAGTAGCCAAAGAGAGAATCAAAGAAAAAATGAAGTCTTCGGTCGCAGATTATAACGAAGAAATAATTTCAAAACTAATTCCACTGATCAGAGAACGAATTGAAAAATTTAGCGACTTAGATAAATTAATCGAGGAAGGGGAGTTTGATTACTATTTTAAAGAGCCAATTTTGAGTGAGCCAGAAAAACTTATCTGGAAAAAATCAGACAAAGAAAAAACAACACAACATTTAGAAAAAGTCAAAGAAATAATTTCTGAAAATGAAGAAAAAAATAACCCTGACGAAGCAAAAGAATTGCTTTGGAATTATGCCGAAGAAGTAGGGAAGGGTGATGTGTTGTGGCCTACTCGCTATGCACTTTCCGGTCGTGATAAATCTCCGGATCCATTTACATTAATCAGTATTTTAGGAAAAGAAAAAACTTTACAAAGAATTATTAACGCGATTGATAAATTAAATGGTAATAATTAATTACAAAAAAATATTAGGAAAAAAACCAACCATAATTATTTTATCTGCAATTTTGATATTGATTTCCGCTTTGGCAATAAAACAAGATAATTTTGTCTTTGCTAATACAGAAGTAGACCAACTTAATCAGCAAATTTCAGAAAAAGAAAGAGAATTGGATCGTATTAATGCTGAAATTCGCCGTTTGGAAGCATCGGCAACTGATGCTAATAATAAATCTAAATCACTTCAAAATACCATAAACGCCTTGGAAGCTTCTAAAAGAAAAATTACTTCTGAAATACAAGAAACCGAATTAGAAATTGAAAAAACCAATTTAACGCTTTCAAAATTAGAAAAAGAAATAGCTGATAAAGAAATATCCATCGAAAACAATTCTGAAGCTTTAGCAAAATCAATCCGACTAATGAATAGTATGGAGTCGGTCTCTTTGATAGAAAGATTTTTAGGATACGATAATATATCTGAATTTTGGACTGACTTTGAACAAACTCAAAAAATTCAAAAAACTCTACACACAGAAGTCGAAAACTTATTAGATTTGCATGATGAACTTCAAAAACAAGAAGAGGAGGAATACAAACAAAAGCAAGAGCTAGCTTCTTATAGGAGTGAGCTCTCTAGTGAACAGGTTGCAGTAGCTTACACTCAAGAAGAGCAAGCGAAAATCTTACAACAAACTAAAAGCGAAGAAGCTAAGTACCAGGAAATGCTAGCCGAGAAAAGACGCCAGCGTGAAGCTTTTGAAAAGCAATTGTTAGAAATTGAATCACAACTTAACTTTTTAATTGATTCTGATTCATACCCCAAAGCTAGAAATGGTATTTTGACTTGGCCGGCGGATAATATAATTATAACCCAACAATTTGGTGGAACCGCTTTTGCTAAAAATAACCCGCATATATATGGTAGAGCCTCACATCCAGGAACTGATTTTGGTTTACCTATTGGTAGTAAAATTTACAGCGTCGATTCTGGAACAGTTAGGGCATTTGGCAACACAGACGCGCACCCAGGTTGTTATGCTTGGGGTAAATGGATATTAGTTGATCACGATAACGGACTAAGTTCATTGTATGCTCATTTATCATCAATTTCTACATCAGTTGGTCAAAGAGTTACCAGAGGGCAAGTTATCGCTTTATCAGGAAATACAGGATATTCTACTGGTCCTCACTTGCACCTTACTGTATATGCATCCCAAGGAGTAAAAGTTGGTAAATACGGCGAATACAAGCCAGGTGGTTCAGGTTGTGCCGCAACAAACGCAACAGGTCCATTTGCTGATTTGGATGCTTATCTTGATCCAATGCAATATTTACCCAGCCTATAAACTACAAAAAATATAAAATAAGGTTATAATTATTTCATGACTAAAGATCAAAATTTTAAAACAAAAATAGGGAAGAGCGAAGCTGGTTTTTTGAAACTTATCGTATTAATAGTTGTAGCCTTAATTGTCTTGAATTTCTTAGAATTCAATATAGAAGCATTATGGAGTAATATGATTCTTCCAGTTGTATCAACGATTTGGGATATTTGTGTATGGTTTGCAAATGTTTTATATAGTTTATTAAAAGTAGCTTTTAGTTCAATTGGTTTAGTAGTAGATATCGTTAATAAAATAATAGGGCGCTAGAATCTCAATTTTGAAAGCCTTATTTTAAGGTATTAATTAGATATAGTGTCGTAAAAGGTATATTGTGCGACATAATACCCATTTAGAGGTATAGACCTATAAAAGAATAAATAGATTAAAAACAAAAAGACCCCAGACAGTTTCCTGTTGGGGTCTCTTTGTAAATTCTATATTAGAATCTTTTGAATTAATTAATAGTTAGTTAATTATTAGACGGATATTTTTCTGCTTTATTTATTTAACAGCAATTTCGCGAACTGTATTCCAACAATGTTTTGAATGGACCCAAGGTTTAGTCCCTTGAGTATCATATAGATACTTTGCGTATTCCATATTCCCCTCTAGTGTGTAGATATCAATCCCTAATCTTAATGCTGTATCTGCATGATATTTTTCGTTGATTTGCATCACTCCAACATCAGCACTGTTAACAACACCTCTTAGGACTTGACCATTCTTATCGAATTGTCTAAATCTAGATTCACAGAAAGCGACATCTGCCATTACTGGTGTATCGATAAAGTATTCCTTAACGATATCTTGTGTGGTTTTTACCTTTTCAATTTGCTCTGTTTTAGTATTTTCTATCTCTTCTACTATTGCTGTCTTATTCTGTAAATCTGAATTAATAACTTCTTCAACGTTAGATTCGTTACTTTGATTAACTACCGATGCAGCTAAAAATGAGAATCCGATTGCTAATTGTATAATAAGCCTTTAATTTAATTGTAAACTGCGATTGCAACCATATTACTCGTTCGCAGGTCGTAGATGATCTTGTTTACAAGGTCTTACGACATAAAATAAAAACTCAGACATCCGCCTGAGATGCGTCTATAGTAGCACGAAAAGACGCTTTCTGTCAACCCCTATTTTGAGCTTAATTTTAGGTCTAATTTAGCCTAAAAACCTGCATAACTCCCCTACTATTTTGAATCTAAAAAGGCTAAAATAAATACAGAAAGGAGAAAAAAGTCTACAAAGTTCTTTTTCAACCCCTAGAAAAATGAAAAAACTACTACCCCAATACTCCACATTAATACTTTTAGTATTAATTGTCTGCTCCCAGACTGGATGCAAGACTACCGGATCATCTGATTTGAATCAAAATAAATCAAGCGAAGTTATCGCTTCATCTGATTATGATTCTGAATCTAATATGATAGAAGAGAAAGTTGAATTCTTGAAAGAAAAAGCCGAGATGATTGTTGAGACGGCCGAAGACAGGACTGGGCTTAACGAGAAAGAAATCAAGAGAATCAAAGATAGACTAAAGGAAGGTTGGGATATCGATATTCTTGGTTTTTTCAAAGTAAATGCTAGTTCTGATGGTGTCGTTTATGAGAAAAAACTATTCAAAGAAAAAAACGGCTCAATCAAAACTGGTGTTGATGATGACGGCGATCCCTTCTTCACCTTAGCTATCGCTTTCTGAATTCTAGAACATCCTCCGAACTAATTACTTTTTAGTAATCAAGCGGAGGTTTTTTAATCGCAATTAGCTGCTAAATCGTATCCTTCTCCCCTAGCCTGTTCTTCGGTAGAAAAATATATTTTATTTTCTTCTTTAATTCTGTTGACCCCAGCACACCACGGAAAATAATATTTAGTTCCATTTTTTGAAGCAACAATTTCGCCACCAACTGATGATTCTGAGTGTTTTTTCAAATCGTCTACTGTAATTTCAAAACTTTCGTCATGAACTATTTTCAACAATTCATCGCTTTGATTATAATTCGATAGATAACCTAAAATAAAACTATCCAAAAGTGCCAGAATGAAAATAACCAACCAGATAATGTTTTCTACATAACCTTGATAAAAATCCTTGATTTTTACGGCAATATGTTTTAAACTCACAAGAGTCAATTTTAACCACATAAGGCTAAAATTTAAATAAATTAAAGAAATATGTCACACGTAAAAGCCGGAGGATCAACAAAAAACCTTAGAGATTCAAACCCACAATTCCTTGGGGTTAAACTTTCTGATGGACAAAAAGCAGAAACTGGAAACATTATTGTTCGCCAGAGAGGAACAGCAGTTATGGCTGGTGAAAACACCAAGTTAGGAAAAGACCACACTATCTTTGCTATGAAATCAGGTGTTGTTAAATTTACCTCTGCTAGAAAGAAAAACTTCAATGGTAAAACTGTCCGTAGAAAAATGGTTTCTGTTGTTTAATCATTACCTCTTAAAGAAAATTAAGGACAAAACACCCGCATAATACTCTCTCGAATTGGTTTCGGACTCAGTCATATCAAAATGAGTCCTGCAAAGATTCTCGATAGTATTATGCGGGTGTTTTTTGTTTTGTATTTCAAACCAAAATTTCACTAAAACGTGAAATTTGAAGGTCTAAGTCTCTCAAGAGCTAATTCTAAGTGATTAAATCCAAAGTGCTATTGCGAGAAAGACCAACGGTGGTAGTCACGCCACCTGTCGCTAGGTCGACCACTGTTGGCGTCCAAGCCCGAGCCAGCACCGTAGCGATTCACGCCGAACACACGCGGGTTGCCGTAGTAGTCAATAATAAAATCCATATCTATTAAAATATATGAAGGGTTTGGTTGGTCTGTGTATTGTTTTCGTAGTTCAGGTCCTGTGATAGCTGACGGGGTTTCATTTGCTATACCTAATTCTTGTGCGCGTTGTTTTGATTCTGCTCTAGTTGCACCCTGTGGAAAGCCTAGAGATTTATTTGATGGAATGATTAGTTTAATTTTTTGTCCTTTCCCTGCTTCTAGATTTGCTTTGGATAGAATATCTTTTGCATAATCATATACATTATGTCCATCTTTTTCTAAATCTGTTATATATTGTTCTGCTGTTTTGGGTTCACTCGGTATTTCTATTTCTTTGATGTATACCTCTGATATTTTTTCAGGGAAATTGGTGTATATCTTCTCTATAGTTTTTGGAAGTTCTTTGAATATGTTTGGGTATAGTTCTCCGTTGTATACTTTGGTGTTCTCGTTGATTTCTGATTTGTTTGTGGCGATTTGTGAGGGTTCGCAGTCAAATAGAATTGGAAGGTCTTCAGTTGGGTTTCTTTGTCTTAGGATTTCTTCTATTCTAGGATCTTTTTTATAACCAAAACCTTGTATTGGTGAATCGATTTCGTATAGGAATTTTAGTTCTTCTGTTGAGAGTTGTGTTTCGGAGTTTTCTTTTAGTTTGTCTTCAATCTCTGTCAATTTTCGCATGTTCTCTGATTTCTTTTTATATACTTCTCCTTGTTGACCAAACTCTTCCATTTTTTTATCTAAAACAGGTGTGATATATGGGTCTAGGTTTTGATCAGGAGCAATACCTCTAACTTCTTTAATATTGTCATTTTCCATTCTGATAGCTAATCTTGGTATTTTAGGATTTGCATCTTGATCTAGTGAATAATATACATAAAAGTCTCCACCTTCTAGATGTGATTTTGCAGTGTCTGGATTAGCGGTGCACCATTCTAGTGGATAACCATCTAATGATTCAACTAGTTTGTCTGGATCAGAGTTTTTGTCATATTTAACCCACTCACCTCTTATTTCTTTTGATCCTTCTGTTGAGTATTCTGGAAGCTCAATCAGAAATTGTGCATATATTTTTGAGAAGTTTTCTGATTTTGTTAACTTTTGAAATTCTTCGTCATTTAATTTAGTGCTTTCATTCTTTATTTCTGAACCATCTCTTTTTAATTGTTTCTCTAATACACTAATAGTTAGTGCTAGAGCTCTGGGGTTTAATGGTGGGAATGATGCTACCGTATCTTTTTTTCTTTTTTTGAATATTGCTTTTTCGTTTCCTTCTTCATCTTCAGTCTTTTTTAACCCTCCCATTTTTAATATTGAATTGAAAGCAAAGTATTTTGACCAAGTTGGATACATTGCATCATCACTAGTTAGATAATCTATCCATCTATCTAATGAATGTTTTTGATCATTTATAATTTGTTCTGTTTTTCTCTCTTTAAATTCTTCTGTTATTTCAACATCACCGTATCCTAATCTTCTAGCAATTTGTTGTTCTAGTATAAAAGCTTGTTCCGGCACTTCCTCTGGTTTGATAACAAATTCATCATAGATAGCTGGTTTTAATAGTTCTAGGTTTCGTTTGCGAACATTTTCATCGGGATTTAGGAATATTTTCTCTAATCTATCCATGTGTGCCTCAATTCTATCTGTTGGATCATTAGGGAGTTTCTCTTTGTTTAACCTCTCGTGTTTTTCCACTGACTTTGATACTTCACCAGATTTCTGCAGTTCTGGGTTTTTGATATGAAGTGGGTGTTTTCCGTCGAATTTTTCCATAGTTTTGGTTGTTATTTGTTTATCATACAATATTTTGTGGGTTTTAAAAGGGTTTTGAGGAATATAAAATACCACCACAATAATTTTATTTTAAGAGACCTTGCGCAGGACGATAGTCCGAGCAGAGCGGCGTTGCGTAGCAACGAACGTGTGTCTATTAAAATAATATTATTGTGGTGGTGGTTGGGTGTTGTCGAGGACGGGAACGAGAGAGATAATGTTATTAGTGGTTAGTGGTGTTGGGTGTTGCTTTGACTACTTCCCCTCAATAAACAACTTAACCTGAACCTTCTTTTTATAAGCCTCCAAATCTATATCAAACTCCCCCACCTCTTTAATAGGATTTGTCAGATTAATCCAATCTTCACTAATTTCTTCACCTAATTGACTAGAAATAGCATCCGCAATCTCTTTTAGATGAACTTGAGCAAACAAGTGACCTTTTTCATTAGCAGGCTCTTTAATTGATATTTTAGCACCAGCAATTTTAACTAGACGATCTTTGGCTTCTTTCTGAATTGTTTCATCTTTTTCTTGTTTCTTTTTCTTTTGCTGTTGCAAACTTTTAACTTCTGCTGGCGTAGCAAATTTCACAAGCTTTCTAGACATCAAAAAATTACGAGCGTAACCTTCGCTAACATCTTTAATCTCCCCTTTTTGACCAAGTTTAGGGACATTTTGTAATAGAATAACTTTCATATTTTTTATTTATTTAAAATTCTTAAGGCTTCTTCTAATTGATAATCGTAAAGTTCTAACTCAACTCCTTCAGGAACTTTATCAACTATTATATCAGGACTCAATCCCCCATCAGAGATTGAATTTCCGTTAGGTGTTAGCCACCTAGCGATAGTAACTTTTAATGAAGTTTCTGGTGTTACAGGGACAAGCTCTTGGACGGAACCTTTGCCGAAGGTATTTGTTCCTAATAATTTAGCAACACCTTGCTCTTGGAGAGCACCAGCTACAATCTCTGAAGCTGAAGCAGAGCCACGATTTACAAGAATAATCATTTCTAAATCATCACCAAAGATATCATACCCTTTACTTCTAAAATGTTTTTCTTTTCCATCATTAAAATCTTCTGTGACAATAATCTTGCCAGCTGGCAAGAACCAACTTGCGATGTCCACTGAAGCATCCAAAAATCCCCCAGGATTTCCTCGTAGGTCGAGAATCATTTTGTCTTTACCTGACTTAACAAATTCAATTAGTGTATTTCTAAAATCAGTAGCTGAATTTGCAGAGAAATTATAAAGAGATATCACAAAAACATCATTGATTATTTTATGGTCAATGGTAGGAATATTAATCTTGTCTCTAGTTACTTCGACTTCAAAAGGTTCCTCTATTCCATCTCTTAGGATTGTTAAAGTAACAACTGTTCCTATTTCACCACGAATCATGTCGACAGCTTCATCAATATTAATTTTTTGAGTAATAAACCCATCAATCGCTAATATCTTATCACCGCTTTCAAGTCCAGCCTTTTCAGCAGGGGTATTTTTTAGAGGTGCTACAACAGTTAAAATACCTTCATCCATGCCGACTTCCATTCCTACGCCAGAAAATTCACCTTGAATAGTTGTTTCGAAATCTGCATTCTCAGTTGGCGGAAGAAATGTTGTATAAGGATCATTATAAGAATCAACCAGACCACTAATCGCCCCCCAGACTTTTTCTTGATTGCTAACCATATCAGTTGAACTGGCTGGAATATATTTTTCCTCTAGTAAATTCCATACTTTCCAAAAAGGATCAAAATCAGCATCAGTTGAAGCACTAGTTATACTATTTAATTTACCAACTGAAATTTCAGAAAACCCTCCGTTATTACCTATAAAAAAACCGCTGAAGAAAACTAACCCGAAAAGTATTATGGTTATAGACAGAAAGGAAATATTTTTGATAATTTTTCTCATTACTTTTTTCATGTTGTCTGTAATTTTATCACACAAAATCAATATTGATAATTCCTAACTAAGCTTAATTAAAATCCACACAAAAATATTTATTCCTAACTTTATCTTAAGAAAACATGTTAAAATTATTTCAATGACAAAAGAACATAAATATAAAAAATTAACTTGGATTGATTTAGACAATCCTACACAAGATGAAGTTAAAGATTTAGCAATTAAATACGATATAGACGCCCTAACCGCAAACGAGCTATTAACGCCAACTATCAGACCAAGAGTCGACTACCACGATAATTATATTTATTTAATCCTGCATTTTCCTAATGGACACAACGACAAATCTGGCTTTAAGAAAAGAATTGAAGAAGTCGATTTTGTAATTGGAAAAGATTTTATTATTACGACACACTACACAAGTATTGATGCACTTTTGGAATTCTCAAAAGTTTTTGAAGTTGAATCTATTTTAGATAAAAGCAACATGACTGATCATGCCGGTTTTGTTTTCTTTTACATGATTCAAAATCTATACAAAAATTTAGCAAACCGACTAGAACATGTTCGCGATGTTTTGGCTGACATTGAAAATAATATTTTTAAAGGAAATGAAAGACAAATGGTGCAAGAAGTTTCTAAACTAAATCGCCTGCTACTAAATTACCGCGAATCTACAGATCTACACCAAGAAATCTTAGAATCATTTGAAGTTGCTGGTAAAAAGTTTTTTGGGAATGATTTTGAATATCACCTTCGCAGTATCACAGGTGAATATTATAAAGTCCGAAGCTCGATGGATAGTTCTAAAGAATATTTAAACGAACTTCGCGACACAAACGATTCCCTGCTTTCAACTAAGCAAAACGAAGTAATGAAAATTTTGACAGTAACAAACTTTATATTCCTACCTCTAGCACTTTTGGCTGGTATTTTCGGTATGAATACTATATCGACACCAGTTGTTGGTCATCCAAATGATTTTTGGATTTTGATCTTATCGATGACTGTTATTGCGGTCTTTCTATTTCTATTCTTTAAAGTTAGAAAGTGGCTATAATATACTGTCTATATGTTTGAATTATTTAACATAAAAAAGATCATCTTCAAAAAAACCAGCAAAACCAATTCGAAAAATGGTGCTGATGGCAGTAACGGAATTTATCTTAAAAACACTTTAACTGGTCAAAAAGAAATTTTTAAACCACTCAAGGCAGGAAAAGTTTCAATGTATCATTGTGGACCGACCGTTTATAATCGCTCTCATATCGGGAATATGCGCGCTTTTGTTTTTGATGATTTGCTTGGGCGACTATTTCGTTATCATGGTTATGATGTAAAACAAGTTATCAATATTACTGATGTTGGGCATTTAGTTTCTGACGGTGACGAAGGTGAAGATAAGATAGAAAAATCTGCCCGCGAATTTGGCAAAAGTGCTAAAGAGATCGCCGATGAATATACTGAACTTTTCATGCAAGATTTAGACACACTTAATATTAAAAAAGACCAAATCCTCTTCCCTCGCGCAACTGATTATATCGCAGAGCAAATAGAAATTATTGAATTGCTTGAAAAAAAGGGGCTGACTTATAAAATTGAAGATGGAATTTATTATGACACTTCTAAAACTGACTACGGAGTTTTGGGAAATATTAAAATTGACGATCAAAAGGCAGACGCTAGTGAGCGACTTAAAAATAAAGGCGCCGGCAAGAATTCCCAAAAGCGCAACCCGACAGATTTTGCTCTGTGGAAATTTTCTACCGAAGGCGAAGATCGCCAACAAGAATGGGATTCACCTTGGGGTGTCGGTTTTCCTGGTTGGCATTTAGAGTGTTCTGCTATGAGTCATAAATTGCTCGGAGCGAAATTTGATATCCACACAGGTGGAATTGAGCACATTCAGATTCATCACAATAATGAAATCGCTCAATCTAGTGAAGCTTTTGGTCAAGTTCCGGCCAACTATTGGCTACACAACGGCCATGTATTATTCGGTAATGAAAAAATGTCAAAATCTTTAGGAAATGTTGTCTACTTATCTGATTTTGAAGAAAGGAAAATGGATCCTATGATTTACCGTTATTGGCTTTTAACTAGTCGATACTCTACCCTAACTAATTTTACCTGGACTGCTTTTGAAGCTAGCGCAAAAGCTTATCAGAATATTCTGAATCACTTTGTCGACGCGGAATTATCTGGTGGAATTGTTGTAGAAAAGTATTTAAATAAAGCTCTCGATTTCGTTCGCGACGATTTGAACACTGCAGGCGCTGTGGCTGTAATTTCAGAATTATTAAAAGATGATGGCGACGATGAGGGAGGTAAAATTTCTGTAGCCGATCAATATAAAACTTTGATTGAAATTGACAAGCTATTAGGTTTGGATTTTGGCAGAAAAATCAAAGAAAATCGTCAAAATAAAGCGCAAAATGGACGTGATTATGATTCGGCTGATATTCCTGCCGAAATCCTTAGAAAGGCACAAGAACGCCAAAATATGCGCAAATCAGGCGATTTTGAAGGTGCCGATAGGTTGCGTGATGAATTGGCTTCGGCTGGCTATAATGTGGTTGATAGAGGTGAGGAGTTTGAGGTATTGAGGAAATAAAATCAGGAACCAATCAACGCCAAAGCTTTGCCTACTGTGTCTGCGATGGTTTTGTTACTTGCCTTTTCTATAAATTTTATTTTTCTATTTTTAATATCTATTGACCTTAATTGATCTACCAAAATTGCACCTGAAATTTCTGTTGAATTAAAAGCAACTTCAAATATATATTTTTTGACTTTAGATGTTATTGGACAAACTACTGCTAATCCAGTCACACTATTATTTTCATAAGGTGTAATAACAATAGCTGGTCTATACCCACTTTGCTCGTGACCTTTTGTAGGATTAAATTCCACCCAAATGAAATCTCCTTTTTCTGGAATATATTTTTTAGTTTTAGCTGTAGCTTTAGAATTATTTTTATTTACCATATTTCTTGACCGACTGGTTCTCCCCAATCAAATTCTCGGTGTTTAGTTTTTGAATCAAAATCTTTTAAAAGTTTCTTGAGACTGTATTTAGTATTTTTTTGCTTTTTAGTTTTCAAAGGTTTAACAATAAGTCCTTTAGCTGAAACTTGTAGATCAATTTCTGAATCTTCTTCAATTTCCATTTTATCAACAATTTCTTTTGGAATTCTAATGCCATAGCTATTACCCCATTTTTTTAATTTTGTAGTCATATTTAAAGTATACACATGTATATACATAAAAGTCAATCAGTAATTTTAGAAAGATTTTAAGTTATTTTGATTAAATAAAAAACCCCTCATTTCTGAGGGGTTTGTTTAAAAAAACAAAGGCTCTCTACTCTTTCTGCGAAAGAACTCGCAGATAATGTCTTCCGACACCGTGAGAGAAATTCTTCGCTTGGATTGCAGCAATCGTTGATTTTCGAGCAGCTGCTCTGGCCCATTTTCTGCTTTGACGAAGCTTGTCTGCGTCTTCGGCTGGAAGTTTCGAGACAATTTCTTCGAATTCTCCATTCGTCATGTCTTCGGGATATGTCATGACGACTCCTTTGGTTGTGATTCGACTTCTTTTCTAAGAGCGTCAATAACCTCATCCGGATAGTTCTTGAACAAATCCAGATAGCCATATTCAGCCCACATGAAATAGAGAATCCTGGCATTAAGACCGTCATCGACGAACTTTTTGCAGGAATCTCTGATACCGTCATGCTCGAGTGCCACTTTTACAACCAAATTATTTTGTTGTAATACGCGCATCTCGGGACAGAAAGTTTCAGCCCTTTGCAAATCGATGTGGCGTGCAACCATATCGGTTTTTTCAAGAGCTTCATTGACAATGTAGGCTGTTGCAATTGCTTGCCATGGATCGTAAAGACGAACCTTGGGATGAACAATATTATGCCGCATGATAGTAGAGATGGGATCAAACTGATGTCCATCAACAGATATCACAGCATGAGGCTCTTCATACATCAGTATTTCATGAGCCATCTCTTTGCGATACTGCGGGTTTTCTTCAGTCTTGATTTTTTCAAGCATCTTGACCGCTAAAGCGTCAACAACAACATCGGCAACTTTGATTTCGACTTCTGGAAAATATTTTTCCATCATCAAAACCATCAGAACGACTCGGCCGAAGCAGCTTTTTGGATCGAAGTTTTTGTTGATTTCAAGCAATTGTGCCTGATCCAAACTGAATCCAGAATAGACGAAAGCATTCCAATTTTGAGAACGCCGGAGCATATCCATCGGATCGTCAAACTTACGACCTTTAGTGACCAGTGGCCCGAGACAAACTTCAGCTTTTTCCCGAAGTTCCTTAATATATTTTTGCATTTTTTAACCTTTCTTTTTTGTTTAATGTAAAGAACAAGAAACAGTATTATAACACTTTTTTATAAATTGTAAACATGCGCAAAAAAATACACGAATAGTCTAATCCCCACCTTCTCCACTTTTCCCACAAATTTACCGCTTTTTGCAATTTCCCCTGAGTTCACTTTTTTGTTAATCTTATAGACATGAGTCAAAACAGTAGAAATTATACTAATTCTAAAAACGCTGTTAAGAGCGAATTTATGCGCGTTCCTCCACAGAGCCTCGACAGTGAAATGGCGCTTTTAGGTTCTATCCTTTTAAAGCCTGATACCGTCAACGACATCATCGAAACAATCACTCCAGAAAAATTCTACTCTGATCGTCATAAAAAAATCTACGAAGTAATGTTAGAGCTTTTTTCTAAAACTACACCCATTGATTTAATTTCTCTTTCAAGTCGCCTAAAAGAAAAGAAACTTCTAGAACAAGTTGGTGGAAAGTCCTATCTTTCAGAGCTGGTCGAAACTGTTCCCTCTGCAGCCAACATTGCCCATTACGCTGACATTGTAAAGAAAAAATATATTCTGCGAAATTTGATAAATGCTTCAGAAGATATTTCTCGTCTGGGATACGAAGAAGCAAATGACATAGAAGAAATACTAGACACTGCAGAGAGGAAAATTTTTGCAATTACAGACCACCAAGAATCGAAATCTTTTATTGAACTGAAAGACACTATTAATGAGGCGTGGGAGCGATTGGACAAGCTTCACAAAACCAAAGGAGAAATGCGTGGAGTTCCAACCGGTTTCAAAGGTCTCGATAATAAATTGGCTGGTTTTCAAAAATCTGACTTGATCATTTTAGCGGCGCGTCCTTCTGTTGGTAAGACAACTCTTGCGCTGGATATTGCACGAAACACCGCTATTCAGCACAAAACTCCTGTTGCTATTTTCTCTCTGGAAATGAGTAGCCAGCAATTGATTGATAGAATGCTTGCCGCCCAAGCTCAAGTCGACGCTTGGAAACTACGAACTGGTAATTTGACTGACGAAAATGATTTTAACCGAATCCGCGATTCTCTAGATGTTTTATCTAAAGCGCCAATTTATGTTGATGACAAGCCTGGAAATAATATTATTTCAATGCGTTCAACTGCGCGTCGCCTAAAAGCCGAAAAAGGACTTGGACTGATTATCGTCGACTATTTGCAACTTATGGTGCCAACCCAAAGTAAAAATAATGACAATGTGGTTCAACAAGTAACCGAAATATCTCGCTCACTAAAACAATTGGCGCGTGAACTTGATGTTCCAGTTATTGCCCTTTCGCAGTTGTCTCGTGCCGTTGAACAACGCGGTGGCAAGCCTCGTCTTTCTGACCTTCGTGATTCTGGTTCTATCGAGCAAGATGCCGATGTCGTTATGTTTATCCACCGTGAGGATCGCTATCGAGAAGAATCTGAGAAAAATAATATCGCAGAAATCATGATTGAAAAGCACAGAAACGGTCCAACTGGTCATGTAGAACTTTACTTTGATGAAAAGAAATCTACTTTTACAGATATTGATAAAAGCGGACTTAGCGACTTGGCAGATTTTTAAATTATATTTTCTAGAAATTTTTTAAGATGATCTATCAGTAAAAATCCATCTACTTCAATCTCATATAAATTAATACTATTAAAGCCGTGGCCCGCTTTTTCCACAAAATAAGCTTCTGCATAATTTCCATTATTTAATAACCTATCATAAAGATCACGACTGTATTTAATAGGCGCTGTTTTATCATCTTCTCCGTGGACAATAAAAACAGGTAAATTAAATTTTTTACTATCTAAATATGTTCCGCCCCATAAATTAATGACTCCTTTTAATTTTATACTTAAATCATTTTCTACAATAGACAAATAATATCCTGTATTTAGAGCAGTTACTGCGCCCGCAGAAGAGCCTGCTAATACAACATCTTCTTTATCTAAATTATATTTTTCATAGTTTTCTTCTAGCCATCGAAATGAAGCAATCACATCTTCTACCGCAGCTAAAGATGCGATAATTTGATCTCTTTCAAAAAAATCTAAAGTATTTTTTTCATATGAAAAATCCACAGCTAATTTTTTAGTCCTATCTGACAAAATAGGTTTATCTCGAACCAATCTATAATCAATTAAAATTACAGAATACCCTTCTTTATTTAAATCACTAGCTATTTTTTGCCAATTAGGATCTTTTTTATTACCTAATTCAAATCCGCCTCCATGAATACCAATAATGACTGGACAGCCATACTCACATTCCTTCCCTGTTTTATAAAGATCTAAAAATAAACTCTTTATTCCCCCTTCTATATTAGCTTTATTAAATAAAATATTTTCTATCTTTGTGTTGTTAAAATTAACATTATCGCTTATTTCTTTTGTGTCATATTGTCCATTCAAATAGAAAATAACAAAAAATAAAGAGATGAATGATAGTAGAACAGATATTTTTATTTTTTTCATATAATAAGAAAATTTTACCATAAAACAGATTATGTAGTATTATATTTAAATGAATCCATTTGATGAATTAGTTGAAATTTTCAGAAAGTTTCCAGGAGTTGGGCCTCGTCAGGCCGAGCGCTTTGTTTATTTTCTGTTGCGACAACCCAAAGGTAGTTTAGATAAAATCGGTCGTCTAATTCCTGCACTTTCAAATTCTGTTAAGCAATGTAGTGATTGTTATCGTTATTTCATCTCTGACCATTCTAATGACGGACTTTGTAATATTTGCTCAGATAAAAATCGCGACCACTCTACCCTTTTGATTGTCGGACAAGATGTAGATATCAAGTCGATTGAAAAAAGTGACTACAATGGTTTTTACTTTGTCTTAGGTGGACTTGTTCCAATTTTAGAAAAAGATCCGGCTTCAAAAATTCGTTTAAATGAACTTAATAAAATTTTAGAAAAGCGACACCAAAAACACCCATTGAGCGAAGTGATACTCGCCCTGAACGCTAACCCTGATGGAGAAAACACAACGGAAATTGTTCAAAAAGAAATATCTGATTTCTGTCAAAAATCAGGAATTAAAATTTCTATTCTAGGTCGCGGACTCTCTACCGGAACTGAACTTGAATATTCCGACGCGGAAACTATCAAAAACGCAATAAAAAACAGATTTTAATTTTATCCACCCATAAAGTTACTAAAAAGCTTGATATTAGCTCTAAAATTGATATAAATATAAGTAGAAGCTCGTTACAGAGTTAACATAATTTCTGCGGGACTACCGTAGAAGTCGATGAGTCCACTAAAAATGGATAGTCGATCAACAAAACCACAACCAAAGGAAACATGAAAAAGTATGTACTCGTAGCATTGTTGCCGAGTACGCTTGTCGTGGGTTCTGCTCTATACGCTTTTGAGCAGACGGAAACGTTCATTGTTGAACTTGCTGATTTCGGTCAGTACAGCTTCTTCGATGAAAACGCCATGGCAAACGCACCGCCCGCGCATGAGAACGATAAAATCGCTTTGATCTTTGCTCTCGATGAGAGACAAGGCAATGTCGATGCCCGCGAACTCACGCGCGAACCGCTAACGGTCGATACCGTTCTGTTGGTCAATTGGGAATCGCCACCGAATTATGGTGCGATTCTCGCTTCGATCGATATGGAGACAAGTGCCCTGCTTAGCCGATGTTGTAATTATTCAGAAAACTTCGGTACACGCATCGGCAACCGCCTCAACGACGACGCACTCTTAACTTCGACTCCGTCGCTTAGAAAGGAGGTGCAGGCCGAAGCCGAATCCATTGTGCTAGTCGCCACGTCGACCTCGCCTTATATCGGCCAAAACGCAGAAAGCGACGTCCTCGGTTATCCATCCGGGTACGTTTAGCTAGCTGAAACATGTTAACTCCAATCAAATCCCGCCAACTTGTTGGCGGGATTTTTTCTATTAAATTAAAGAGAAATAGAACAAACAAAAAAACCACTCTTTTGAGTGGTTAGTTATTTAAGCAATCTTTGTAATTTTTACCTTGTGGAATGGTTGTCTGTGTCCATTTCTTTTAAAGTATCGAGATTTTGATTTGTAGTGAATGACTGAGATTTTTTTGTTTCTTCCTTCTTCGACTACTTCTGCTGAAACTGTCTTTCCTGAAACTGTTGGTTTTCCTAATTCAACCTTGTCACCATCAGCAATCATTAAAACATCTTCAAAAGTCACTTTTCCATCTTTGATTGAATCTTCTGAAAGTTTTTCAATTTTTAAAATGTCACCTTCTTGAACTAGGTATTGTTTACCACCTGTTTTAATAACGGCTAGTTTTTCTGCTTTTTTTGTTGTTTTTTCTGTCATGTTTCTTAAATGAAGCTCTTTTGAGCTGTTTGTTTATAGGTTCGTATTCTACATTATTTGCTTTATTTTGCAAGACCTTACTCCTCAACATCAGGTTTATCGAGTTCTAAAACTTCGACATTACCACCCTTCTCAGAAATACGTAGAACATCCTTGTCGATTTTTTTGAATTCTTTGTAAGCGCTATTATAAGTATTAACCGTAGTTCCCATCTGAGTTCCCAGCTTTTTCATATAATCATCATATTTATCAATGTGCTTTTGCAAGACGCCCACATTTTTCTTGATGAATTTCGCAGATTCTTCGATTTGCATTGCATTCAACCCTTGAAGGACAGTTTGCAAATAAGCCAAAAAACTAGTTGGAGAGACAATAACTACATTTTTATGCTTGTTAGCAAAAACTATTAAGTTATCTTCGCCGTGTTTGTTAACTAACAAATCATAATAAATTGCTTCTGACGGAATAAACATAAAGGCAAATTCCATTGTCCCCTCGTCTGGTCGAATATATTTTGAAGTTTCTTTTATTCTCTCCTTCAAATCATTTTCAAAGTTTTTGTAATGAACGGCTCCTTTGGCTGGATCTTTTTCATCTAGAAATTTTTGATAATTTTCAAGAGGAAATTTTGAATCAATCGGCAGAACCCTGTCTTTAATGAAAAGCGCTGCATCAACAATGTCACCATTATCAAATTTATATTGAATCTTGTATGAATCGGGAGCAAAAACATTTTTCAAAGTTTCTTCTAGATAATATTCACCCAATACCCCGCGACGTTTTGGGTTAGTCAAAGTGTCTTGCAGGTCGCGAATTTGATCAGAAAAATTTAGAACTTGTTTGTTGGTTTCATCTAGTTTTGTAAGTTGTTCTGTTACATCTTGGATTATTTTTTGAGATTGAGTTGATTGGTGATGTAGAGATTCTTGAACTTCTTTTCTGGATAAGCCAAGGTTTTCATTAACGCTACGACTAAGCTCGTTTAATTGTTGCAACATTAACTGCATTGATTTGTCTTCTTTTTCTTCTTGGGGTTTTTCTTCTTTTTTATTTTTAAAGTAAAAATAAAAGAAAGCTGAGTTCCCTATTAAAATTATTAAGAGTAATACAATTAAAATTATTTCCATTACTAAGATTATAGCATTTATGTTGAAAGCAAAAAACTTTAAAAATAAGTTATTTGTGTGGTAAAATAGTTTCATTATGACAATACAAGAACAAATCAAAGAAGACTTGAAAGAGTCAATGAAAGCCAAAAATGCCGTTAAGACTGGCGTTTTAAAAGGATTTATTTCAGAATTTACCAATGAATCTGTGAAATTAGGCAGAACTCCGCAAGATCCGCTTTCAAATGAAGAGTCTTTGGGTGTAATAAAAAGACTTTCAAAGCAAAGAAAGGATTCTATCGAACAATTTGAAAAAGGCGGTCGCCCAGAATTAGCAGAATCCGAAAAGGCAGAATTGCTAGTTATCGAGGAATACCTACCAGAGATGATGTCTGAAGAAGAAGTTCGAGCGCATGTATTAAAGAAGAAAGATGAGCTTGGAATCGAATCACCTGAACAATTTGGTCAATTAATGGGAGCTGTTATGGCAGATTTAAAAGACAAAGCTGATGGATCTGTAGTTAAGAAAGTTATTGATGAATCACTGCAAGGTTAATACCTAGCAAAGATTTTAATTTAAATGATGAAAAGCACGATTTTTAGAGTCGTGTTTTTTATTGACTTTATATATTTAAGTTGTATAATATATAACTGAACCTGCACACAACATTCAAAAAGAAAGGAAATAATTTTGGACCAA
>JAACPR010000008.1 GCA_009995365.1 Candidatus Parcubacteria bacterium
GTTGGATAATAGAATACATAAAACAAAACCGACCAAAAAAATTTGGTCGGTTTTGTGTTTTAGTGGTATAATTTATGTACTTATTAAGTTAATTTAAAAACATGACATTAGTATATATTTTAATAGCGGTTGTTGCATTAGTAGTTATTTGGGTTATTGCTGCATACAACAAATTTATTCGCCTAAGAACTCGTGCACAAGAAGCATGGTCAGATATCGATGTACAGTTAAAACGTCGTTATGATCTTATTCCAAACTTGATTGAGACTGTTAAAGGATATGTGACACACGAAAGAGAAACTCTAGAAGCTGTTACAAACGCCAGAACAGCTGCAATGGGAGCACAGACTGTTGAAGAGCAGGCTGGTGCAGAAAATATGCTGTCTGGCGCTTTGAAATCATTGTTCGCTGTCTCAGAAAATTATCCTGATTTGAAAGCCAATGAGAATTTCATGGAATTACAACGCGAATTAACTGATACTGAAAATAAAATCCAAGCCGCTCGTAGATTCTACAACACAAACGTTCGCGATCTAAATATCGCTACAGAATCCTTCCCAACAAATATTGTTGCTGGAATGTTCAAGTTCGATAAGAGAGAGTTCTTTGAACTTGCTGATGATGAACAAGATGCTAAAGATCCTGTAAAAGTCGACTTCTAATTAAACTTTAAAAGTCATTTAAATGGCAGCTAATCTTTATAAAAATCAATCAGAAAATATTACAAAAACATGGATTTTGATGTCTATGTTTTTTGTGCTTATTATGTTTCTCGGTTGGTTTGCTAGTTATTATTTCGGCAATGCTTTGATCTTTTATTTTGCGCTTGCTTTTAGTGTGATTATGCCAATAATCAGCTACTGGAATTCAGCTTCTATTGTATTAAAAATTTCAGGGGCAAAGCCTGCTTCAAAAGAAGAATACTATGATCTGTATACTTTGACTGAAAATTTGTCTATTACCGCTGGATTACCTATGCCGAAAATTTATGTAATGCATGACCCCGTTCCGAATGCTTTTGCTACAGGTCGCAATAAAGAACACGGCGTAGTTGCTGTCACAACTGGACTATTAGAAATATTAGATCGAACTGAACTAGAGGGAGTTATCGCTCATGAATTGGCCCACATTGGTAATAGAGACATTTTACTGCAAACAGTCGTGGTGGTTTTGGTTGGACTCGTTACTTTATTGGCGGACTTATTCATTAGAGCTACTTTTTTTGGAGGAAGTGATAATAAAGGGGGTAAAGCAGGTGGAATTTTATTAATCATCGGAATTATTTTGATGATCCTTTCACCTATTATTGCTACTATTATCCAGTTAATGATTTCTCGCAAGCGTGAATATTTGGCTGACGCCACTGGAGCACTCCTTACTCGTTATCCGGAAGGATTAGCTAGTGCACTAGAGAAAATTTCTGGATATTCTGGTGGCCGAAAAATGAAAAAAGCAAATCATGCAACCGCTCATATGTTTTTTGCAAGTCCTTTCGGCGAGCACAGTAAAAAACACAAAGGTTTTATGAATAGTCTGTTTTCTACTCATCCACCTGTCGAGAAAAGAATTGAAAATCTTAGAGGTATTGAAATAAAGTAGTCTATTTTTTTATGTAAAATTTAATATTTTTTTATTATTATTTTAGGTCTGTTTTGTTATGTTTTTGTTATGAAAAAACAAAAAATATTTTTTATAGGAATTGGAGGAAAAGGTTTAAATGGTATCGCTAAAATTTGCTTACAAAAAGGTTACGATGTTTACGGAGTAGACAAGGTAAAAAAGAGAGAAACAATATCTCTAGAAAAAGACGGAGCTAAAATTTTTTATAGACATTCATCTAAAAATATTGGAAAAGAGATTGATTTAGTTGTTTATTCTTCACTAGTTAAAAATTGCCCTGAAATAAAAACAGCAAAAAAATTAGGAATTAAAATAATGAAAAGGGCAGAATTTCTGGGCGAACTTACCAAAGATGATTATCGTATTTGTGTCTCTGGTAGTCACGGGAAAAGCACGACAACAGCGATCTTGGGCCTTAGTCTAATAAACTCTGGTATAGACGCCACGATTTATGGCGGAGCATATGCCAAAGAGTTTGATGGTTATAATCATTTAGGAAAGACTAATTATTCAGTTTTAGAATCGTGTGAATTTGATCGATCTTTTTTCAATCTGGTTGGTCGTGCGACGATTTTAACTTCTGTTGAAAAGGGGCATTTAGAATATTATAAAGATGAAAATGAAATGAAGGAGGCTTTTAGCGATTATTTCCATATGCATAATAGCGATTCCTTGATTGTTGCAAATGGAGATGATTTAAATGTTCGGTTGGTCACTTTTCAATCTCAAGCAAGAAAAAAATATTTTGGATTTAATCAACAAAATGACTTTGTTATAAAAGTTCACCAACAAGATGAAAATGGTTCTGTATTTTCTATTTACGAAGGTTCTAATTTGATTTTGGGCAATATAAAAATTTACATTCCGGGAGAATATAATATTAAAAACTTTGTAGCGGTGGCGGTTATGATGTATGAATTAGGGTTTCCTTTGGGTGGTATTTTAGAAACAGCCAAGACATTTAGCGGGGTTGGTCGCAGGTTCGAAACACACAAAGCTAGAACTGGTCAGATATTAATTGACGATTTCGCACACCATCCCAGTCAGGTTAAAAGTTTGTTTGATGGTGTTAGACAATTTTATCCAGATAAAAAAGTCTACGCTGTATTTGAACCAAGGCAATATAATTTAATCAAAAATTTCTTGAGAGAATATGGTAAAGCTTTTGAAAAAGTAGATGAAGTCATAATAACGGATATATTGCCGGCACTTAATGATGGTCAGCAGGATATCTCTAGTGTTAATGCAAAAGATGTAGAAAATTCAATTAAAGTTTACTCTAAAAAACCAGTTATCAAAATAAACGGTTATAATAATATCTACAAATATCTAAAACATCGAACAGATCAAGATTCAGTTATAACAACAATTGGAACAGGTGATATTTATAAAGTTAGGGATAAGTTTTTGGTTTAATATTTTGGTATAATATTTCGAAATGAAAAACATAGCAATAATTGGGTTTGGGGTAACTGGGCAAGCAACATTAAGGTATTTTCTTGAGCAGGCTAAAAATAATAATGTTTCAGATTCACCTGATGGTATTTATAAAATCTCAGTATTTGATTCAAAAACAGAAAGTGATTTTGAAGATGTGTCGAAGGAAATTGATAAATATAAAACAGAAGGGGTTGAATTTAATTTTGAAAAAACTGATTTTGTCGAAGATGAATTTGATTTAATTATGGTAAGTCCTGGAGTTCCGTTGAACTTGCCTGTTTTATTGCGTGCAAAAGAAAAGAATATACCAATAAAAAATGATATAACTTTATTTATTGAAAATTGGCGTAATATTGGAGCTGGAAAAATTGTTGGGGTAACAGGATCGAACGGTAAAACAACCATTGTAAATTTACTTTATAAATATCTCCAAGATTCTCAAATAGATTCAATCATGGCTGGTAATATTGGAAATTCTCCTCTAGATATACTGGGCGGTTTTAAAAATAAAACAGATAATGAAAGCGATGTAATTGTAGTTTTAGAATTATCTAGTTTCCAATTAGAAGCTTTTCAACCCGAACATTATTTGGATGTTTGTCTTATTTCGAATCTAAGTTCAAATCATTTAGATAGATACAATGGTAATATGCAAAAATATGCAGATGCCAAGATGAATGGTATCGATCCACAAAAAACCGATGTAGTTTTGTGTGCAGATGATGACGGAATTAAAAAATATGTTTTACCGAAAATAAAGAATAAAAAAGTCTCACTAATTTCTTTCGAAACTGCAATAGATCAAGTCGGCCAAAAAGGAATCTATATGGATTCAGAAAATGATTTAGTTTCAAAAGACTCAGATCTTACCAAAAAAGTTTTTACCCGTATTAACGATAGAAGACTCTTGGGAATTCATAATCTGTATAATATTGCGATGGTTTATGGGGTTTTAGACTTTTTAGATGTTGATTTAAAAAATGATGAGACGATTAGAAATTTCAAAGGATTAGAACATCGTATCGAATTCGTTAGAGAATTAGACAGTGTTAAATATATCAATGATTCAAAATCTTCCAGTCCGACAGCCACAAAGGTTGCAATTGAATCTTTGACAAAAGAAAAGAACATTATTTTGATTTTAGGCGGAAATGATAAAGGCATGAATTTCGAAGTTTTGATTGAACCAGTTTCTGATTTTGTAGAGAAAATAATATTATTGCCTGGAGATATCGATAAAAAGATTATAAAAACTTTATCTGAAATTGTAGAGATAGAAAAGGTTGATAATTTAGTAGGTGCGGTAAAGTTGGCTCGAGAAATTGCACCAAAAAAAGGTTTTGTTTTGCTTTCACCCGCAGCAACTAGCTTTAAACTTTATAAAAATTACGAAGAAAGAGGAGAACACTTTAAAAATTTAATTAAAGGATTGTAGATGGTTGATAATATTAAGCGATTTATTTGGAAAATATTAAAATGGGGCAGAGTTTTTATTGTTTATAGATTTTTTAAAAAAACCACTTACGGTGTAAGAGTTTTAGTTATTGATAAAACGGAGGATCAATTTAGTGTAAGAAGCTTTAACAAAAGTCGCATCAGTCCAGAAAAAATTTTCTTAATAAAACACCCATACGATAATTTTTGGGTTTTACCAGGTGGAGGCAGAAAAAAGGAGGAATCAATTTCTAAAACAGCCAAGAGAGAATCGGAAGAAGAGGCGGGGCTTATTTTAGAGGGGGATTTGAAAAAACTTGGTCGATATTTTAACAATAAAGAGTATAAAAATGATTATATAGATATTGTTGTTGCTCATTCATGGAAAGAATCTAACAAAAAACGACGGTTAATAGATAAAATTGAGATCCAAAAGAGAGGCTGGTTTAATCTAAATCAATTGCCTACGATCTCTATCGCGACACAAAAGAGAATAAAAGAATATTTAAATAATGATTTCAGTGATGAAATAAGAAGCTGGTCTTGATTTTTTAGTTAAACATACTCGTCATTTTTATAGATAATGTTATATTTTTTATATGAATATTTTGCAAATTAGCACTACAGATAATAAAGGCGGAGCAGCTGGGATTGCTTGGTCTATAAAGAAATATCTAGATAAAAATGGAATCAAAAATTCTATGTTTGTGAGAGATAAGTATTCAGATGAACAAAATGTCTTTAAAATACCAAATAAATTTTTAACTTTATCCAAGATATTTAAATATATACTCTCAAATGATATTGAACACAGTAACTCAGATTGGATCTTAAAAACAAAAGAATACAAAGAAGCGGATATTATTCATTGTCATAATTTACATGGTTACTACTTTAATTTAGAGACTCTCTACAAAATGTCCTTGGAGAAAAAAATTGTGTGGACTTTTCATGATATGTGGCCTATTACAAGTCATTGTGCATACACTTTTGATAGTAGAGAAGTAAAAAACGGTTTCTTTACCTGTCCTTCCAGAAAAATCTATCCACCCATCTTATTTAATAACGACGAAAATTTAATCAAGAAAAAAGAAGCTATTTATAATAAGGCAAATTTTCACATTGTCTGTCCGTCAAAATGGATTTTAAATTCTGTTGATAGGACGGTCCTAAAATATAAAGAAAAGACTCTGATTTATAATGGTATAAATCTATCAGAATTTCAAAAATACAATAAAGAGGAATCAAGAAAAAAATTAGAGTTGCCATTGGATAAAAAAATAATTTTGTTTATTGCATCCGGAGGTAAAAAAAATCCATTTAAAGGGAGCGAGTTTGTTGATGAGTTAGCTTCTGAATATAAAGATAATTCAGAAATTATATTTTTAGTAGCTGGTTCTAATAATAAAAAGAGAAAAACTAAAAATAATATATTGTTTATGCCTAAAATTAAAGAAAAAGAATTGTTGTCTCGGCTGTATTCTTCTGCAGATGTTTTACTAAATCCAACACTTGCTGATAATCTGCCCACAGTTATTCTAGAAGCATTTGCATGTGGGTTACCGGTGGTGACATTTAATACTGGCGGAACTCCAGAAATTGTTAAGCATTCAGTAAATGGCTATATTGCCAAATATAAAAACATAAAACAATTAAAAGGATATATAGATATTTTTATTAAAATTCCACAAGATGAATATAATCAATTTTCTGAAAATGCACTTCGTAAATCTTTTGAATTTAATCAAGAAAAAATGTTTAAATCCTATATAAATTTGTATAATGAAATGTAATATGAAAATCTCTATAATCACACCTACATATAATAGTGAAGATACTATAAAGGAAACACTCCAATCTATTTCAAATCAAACTTATCGAAATATTGAACATATAGTTGTGGATGGTTTATCTAGCGACAATACTTGTCAGATTCTAAAAGAAAAAAGCCCACAATCTATATTAATATCAGAAAAGGATGACGGTCTTTATTATGCTATGAATAAAGGTATCAAGAGAGCAACAGGAGATGTTATTTCAATTTTAAATTCAGATGATGTTTATTATGAAGATAGTGTGTTGGATGTGGTTTCTGAAGAATTTAAAAATGCAGATATCGATGTTTTGTATGGGCATATATTATTTTTTGGCTCAAATGATAAAACTAAGATAGTAAGAATATGGAAGACTGGCCCAATACGAAGGGCGCTTGTCTTTTTGGGTTGGATTATGCCACACCCGGCAGTTTTTCTAAGAAAAAGAGTATACGAAGAGATCGGCCTTTTTGATACATCATTTAAGAATTCAGCAGATTATGATTTTTTGTTGCGTATTATTAGACTTAAAAAATATAAGATTAAATTCTGCGATAATTTTTTTGTGAAAATGAGAACCGGCGGCACAAGTGATTTGACATTTATCGAAAAAATAAAGGAATGGTGGGTCTTGATTAAGATATTTAATAAAAATTATGGTATCTACCCTGTATGGTTTTTTGTAACCAGACCTACAATCAAGATACTGCAATTTTTCAAAACAAAATTTTAAGTAAAGCTATAGTTTAGATTTACCTTATAAATGATACAATGAAAGAATATGAGTAATTTTTATAAACCACACAGACACATAAATTGGAATTATGGAGGTTCAAATTGGAGACTTAGTCGTTCTAAAATAGATTTATTTATTGAGTGCCCTCGTTGTTTTTATATTGATAATAAATTAGGCACCGCTAGACCAAAAGGTTTTCCGATGAATCTTAATACCGCTGTAGATACACTTCTCAAGAAAGAGTTTGATTTTTATCGTGCCAAAAAACAACCGCACCCATTGATGGAAAAATTCGATGTAGATGCGATTCCATTAGAACATTCAAAGATGGATGTTTGGAGAGATAATTTTAAAGGGGTTGATTTTTATCATGAACCTACCGGCATGACAATTTGTGGCGCAGTTGATGATCTGTGGGTCAACAAGAGGGGAGAAGTATATGTAGTCGATTACAAGTCTACTTCAAAAGAAGAAAAAGTTACTTTGGATGCTGATTGGCAGATTGGATATAAAAGACAGATGGAAATTTATCAATGGCTACTTCGCAAAAATGATTTTAATGTTTCTCCAATAGGATATTTTGTGTATGCAAATGGAAAAACTGATGTAGATGCCTTCAATGCAAAAATAGAATTTGATATAGATGTAATTCCTTATGAGGAACAAGGGCTTTTTAATGAAGATATTTTGTTCAAGATTAAAGAGACATTAGATGGAAACGAACTTCCTCCTGCTGGGCATGATTGCGATTATTGCGCTCATTTTAACGCAAGGTCTAAAATTGATAATGAGAGTGAGCCTGTTATTGATATCAATTAGTATTTAGTATTTTTTAGGGCATTTGTGAAAAAGCTTGTGTAAGAAAAACTTTACATATAGAATATAAATATTATAATAGATTTAAATTTAAATTATGAAAGAAAAACACCCAATTACATTCACTATTTTCGGAGCTACAGGCGATCTAGCACAAAGCAAAATAATTCCTGCTTTAATGGATTTATACTGTAAAGATTTGCTTCCAGATAATTTTAAAGTGATTGGATTTTCTAGAAAAGACTTGTCCGATGAAAATTATCGAGAGTTTGCTCGAAATTCTATTAGGGGTGTAGAAACAGATCAGAATTCTAAAAAAGGGAATTTTTGCTATACAGATGAAAAAGTAGAGGAATTTCTACTGAATTTTCATTATAAACAAGGAGACTTAAATAATTTAGAAAGTTATAAATCACTAAAGACTTATTTAAATGAAATAGATGGTGACCTAAATGATTGTTCAAATAAAATTTTTTACCTAGCGGTCCCACCAAATCTTTATAATTCTTCTTTTGAAAATCTTTCTAAATCAGGATTGGGTGATGTATGTGTTATTGAAGGAGAAAAGAGGTGGAGCAGGATATTGGTTGAAAAGCCTTTTGGTTCAGATCAGAGCGAGGCAATAAAATTGGATAAAACTCTTGGTAAATTATTTAATGAAGAACAGATTTTTAGGATTGATCATTATTTAGCGAAAGAGACTGTTCAAAACATTTTATCTTTTAGATTCGCAAATGCCATTTTTGAGCCGATTTGGAATAATAAATATGTTGATAAGGTAGAACTTAATATTTATGAAACTGAGGATGTCTCTGGGAGAGCTTCTTTCTATGATGGAATTGGTGCGCTTCGTGATGTTGGGCAAAATCATTTACTACAGATGATGGCGTTGGTTGCGATGGAAGATCCGATGTCTTTAAAAACTGAAGCTATTCGGGAAGCGAGAGGAAATGTTTTTTCTAATATTAAAGTTGATAAAAAAGACTTAAAAGAATTTAAGCGCGCTCAATATGAAGGATATCTAGACAGTGATCAAGTAGATTCGAATTCTAAAACAGAAACTTACTTTAAAATTAAATTAGGAGTCAAGAATAAGAGGTGGGATGGCGTTCCTTTTTATTTAGAGAGTGGTAAAGCATTAGAAAAAAAGAAAACTGAAATCAAAATAATTTTCAAAGATAAGGAAAGTTCAGTTTGTCCTGTCGATGGAATTTGTCATTATAATAATACACTTACGATAAATATTCAGCCGGAGAAAACGATTTCAATCTGTTTTTGGACAAAAAAACCTGGATTGCAAATGGAGCTAGAAGAGAAAAAATTATCATTTGATTTTGATGAGAATCCGCTAGGGGTTAGTGATGCTTATGAAAAAGTTTTATATGATTGCATCAAGGGTGATCAGTCATTGTTTGCTAGCACTTATGAGATTGCTACACAATGGGGAATTATTTCGGAAATTTTTAAATTATGGAAGAACATTCCGTTGGAGAAATATCCAAAGGGAAGTTCAGTCGACAAAATTTCAGGCGAGAAAGATAATAAGAGCGGCGAAGATTTATTAGATAACAAATAAAATTATGAAATTAGGATACATTGGGTTAGGGAAAATGGGGTTTAACATGGTCGAGAGATTGATCGAAAAGGGGCACGAGGTTGTGGCGACAAATCGTTCGTCAGAATCAGTTGATAAGATAGCAGGAAAGGGGGCGGAGCCGGCTTACGCGCTTGGCGAGCTCGTCCAAAAACTCGGTCCGGCTCCGCGTCTGATCTGGCTGATGGTGCCACACAAAGCAGTTGATGATGTTTTGGCTGAACTGACGCCACTTTTACAAAATGGCGACACAATAATTGACGGAGGAAATTCTCCATACTTAGAGACAATTCGTCGCTCTAACGAGTTAGCAGAAAAAAATATTAATTTTCTGGATGTTGGTGTTTCTGGTGGTCCAGCAGGTGCCAGAAATGGAGCTTGCTTAATGATTGGGGGGAATCGTAATGATTTCGAAAAATACCAAGAACTTTTCAAAGATCTATCGGTTGAAAATCAGGCAGGCGAATCAGGGTATGGTTACATGGGAACGCATGGAGCAGGACATTTTGTCAAAATGGTTCACAATGGAATTGAATATGGAATGATGCAGGCAATCGCAGAGGGATTTGAGGTAATGAAGAGAGCAGGCGAAGATCAAAATAACAAAGACTTTAATTTAGACTTACAAGAAATCACCAAAGTCTACAACAACGGCTCTGTAATTGAATCTAGATTAGTTGGCTGGCTACAAAATGCTTTTTCAAAACATGGTCCAGATTTGTCGAATATCTCGGGTGAAGTTTCTCATTCAGGCGAAGGGCAGTGGACGGTTGAGGCTGCAGAGCGTTTGAACGTTCCAGTAGAGATAATCGAAAAATCTCTACAATTCCGCAAAGACTCTCAAGGAAATCCAAGCTACACCGGACAAGTTGTCTCTGCGCTACGAAATGAATTTGGTGGGCATGATGTGGAAAAGAAATAGCTTCCATAATTACCATTCAAAAATTAGCTTTTAAAACTTAACATCAATCTATGAAAATCTACGACATTTCAATCGAATTAAATAACGACGCAATAGTTTACCCAGGAAATGCTCCTGTTAAAATTTCTGATTACGCTAGAATTCCTGACGCTAGTTCCAACCTCTCTAAAATTGAAATGGGTTCTCATACTGGAACTCATATTGACGCTCCGTTTCATGTTTCAAATGACGGAGAAAAATTAGGAAAATTTCCACTTGAATATATGGTCGGTCCAGCCAAAGTTTTTGATTTTTCTTATTTACAACCGGGCGATGCCATTAAAATTGAAGACTTTGAAAAAGTTGCTGGTAGTCTAGGAGGAATTTTAAATGGAGATAGAATTTTAGTTAAGACTTCAAATTCTGAAAGAGGTTTCGGTGAATTTTACGAAGATTTTGTTTATTTAGATGGTGATTGTGCAGAATGGCTTGCATCCAAGGGAATTGTATTTTTTGCGATTGATTATCTTTCAATTAAACAAAAAGGTTCAAAAGATAATCGTCCGCATACTGAATTGCTCGACAAAAATATTCCAATTGCCGAGGGGGTTAATTTAAAATATGTTCCAGAAGGGCAATATCAATTAGTATTTTTACCACTCAAAATTGCCGAAATCGATGGCGCTCCTGCTCGTGCTATTTTGATTGATGAAAATGATGATAAAATAGTAGGGTAGTCGGATCAAATGAATCACATTTTGTTAATTTATAATCTAAAGCTTCAACTAAAATAATAACTATGAAAGAATCAATATTAAATTTTACAAAACAATTTTCTTATCAACCGGAAATCCAAAATGCTGAAAAAATTTCTGTTGTCGACGGACCTCTGTCTGAAAAATATGATAATTTTATTTTGGCCGGAATGGGTGGGTCACATTTAGCAGGTGGAATTTTGCACGCACATACTCCTGGGGTTAATTTATATATTCACCGCGATTATGGAATTCCTGCTTATGATGAACATTTTAACAAAAAAAGCCTTTTTATCGCTAGCTCTTATTCAGGAAACACGGAAGAAGTTCTAGATTTTGCTGACGAAGCTTATTCAAAGGGGTATGATTTAATGATTATTACAACAGGTGGAAAATTATTGGATTTCGCCAAAGAAAATTCTCTTGCTTATATTCAATTGCCAGGCGACGGTATTCAACCAAGACTTGCGATTGGATATTCTACTATTGCTCTCGCTTCTATTGTTAATCCGGTTGTTATACCAGAATTGCAACAACTACAAAATTCACTAAAGCCAGAAGAGATTGAAAAAGATGGTTTAGAAATGTCAGAAAATTTGTTCAATAAAATTCCGGTAATTTATACTTCAAATAAAAACCGCGCAATTGCTTATAATTGGAAAATTAAGATGAACGAAACAGGGAAGATCCCAGCTTTCTATAATGTTTTCCCAGAATTGAACCATAATGAGATGCAGGGATACGATTTTATCGATGATAATAGAGAGCTCTCAAAGAATTTTCATTTTATATTTATCAAGGACACCGACGAACATCCGCGCATCAGCAAAAGGATGGATATTTTAGAACAACAATTTCAAGAAAAAGGTTTTCAAGTAACTGTCCTAAGATTAAATGGTGAAACTAGATTTGAAAAAATATTTAAATCATTAATGTTGGCTGATTGGACGGCGCTAGGACTTTCACAAAAATACCAAACTGAACCAGAACAAGTTCCACTAATTGAGGATTTCAAAAAAAGAATTAAATAATTTGTGTTAGAATATTAAATATATGTCAGAAAATATTTGGAGTAATATCACAAAAAGTGATCAATACAGAGCGGTTAATGATCTTATTATAGAGAGTAACCCAGGTAGTAATTATTATACTTTGTTAGTTTTGTCTTCCGTAATAATCGCTGCGGGATTGTTATTGGCGAATTCGGCAATTTTAATTGGAGGAATGCTTGTAACACCTCTTTTGACGCCTATTTTGTTAATCTCTCTAACTATGACACTAGGGAGACCTTTTCTGTTGAAAAAAACTTTTATGGTTATTATAAGGTCTGTTGTTGTTGTTTTTGCAGTTTCTTTTTTATTCGGATTAATTTTTGCGGTTCCAGAAGATAGAGAATTTTTTAGTTCGGTCGTTTTCAATAATACAATCTCATCTGCTTTTCTTTATTTTGTAGTTGCTTTTGCATCTGGTATAGCTGCCACTTTTGCTTGGGTTAGAAAAAAAGTAACCAATATGCTTCCAGGTATTTCAATTGCTGTATCTCTTGTTCCTCCGATTGCTTTGGTTGGTGTTTGGTTAGCTCAAATGGATATTGAAAATGCTAGATTTTTCTTAATGGTTTTTCTATTAAACTTTATAGGTATTACTATGGGGAGTATGATTGTTTTTTCTATGCTTAAGTTTTATAAAGTTGATGATGAGGTCACAGCTGACTTTAATACTTTAGAAAGACAAAAAAATCGAGAAGAAATTGAAAGAAATCTAGAAGAGAAAAAACTTGAACAAAAAGAACAATATGAAAATATTGATAACATCAAATAAAAAAATATTAAAATATTTCGTAATTTTCTTGGTAGGGGCTTTGTTAATTTTTATTGGGTATCAAAATTTAAAAGAAATAAATAAAAAAACTGGTGAGATAAAAATTTCAGAAGAAAATCCTAGTTGGAATACTTACACAAATTATGAATATGGTTTTGAAATTGATTTTCCTGCGGATTGGAAAATTTATGAAGATTTTGAAAATGTAAGTCCGATTATTAATATTTACATTCCTAATAATAATTTAAAGCCGCCATTTGATAATTTTGCTGATGTGAATAATGTCTCAATTTTTCCAAGAGGATTACAATCAGAGATTATAATAGGTCAATTTGAAGAATCAGAAATAGATGTAGATTTTGAATATGATGAAATGATTAATTATCTTCTAGAAGACAACACCGTTTGGGCTACTTATATAAAACCAGAAGATTTAGGGGATCCATGGGAATCCTGGGGCTTTATATGGACGAAAACCAGAATTAATAATATAGAATATAAATGTTTAGAGAATGAGGTTGAGGTATCGCTCGATGAGTGTAATCCTTTTGAAGGCGATGAATTTGTTAGAACTGGTCAAGTAGATTCTGAAATAAGAGAAATTCAAGAAGAGATCGTAAAAAGTTTTAAAGTGATAGAAAAATAATTATGGTCGAATTCCTACCTTTCTTTATAGTTTTATTAGTAAGTCTTTTCTTTTCTGAGCTCTTTTTTAGATTTCATTTCCCGTGGGTAATTACTCTTTTAATCGGAGGTATAATAATTGGCCCAAACGGGATTAATCTTTTCGAAACAAATTCAACAATTGAATTTCTAAGTCAAATTGGGCTAGTTTTCTTGATGTTTTTGGCAGGACTCGAGACGAATCTGTTTAAGCATGGTCAGGATTCTAAGTTCAAAAAGGTTGTGCCAGTGGCTGTTATAAACTCCATCATTCCATTTATGGTAGGATTTTGTTTTATTTATTTCTTGGGTTATGGATTCTTGGCTTCTACTCTAATAGGAATAATTTTTATATCATCCTCACTGGCTATTATTATTCCTTCACTCGATTCAAATAAAATTATTACAAAACCAATCGGGCAAACTATTATTGCAACGGCAGTCATATTAGATATCGCTAGCTTGATTGCTTTGTCTGTTTTTATTCAATTTATTGAACCAACAACTTCGCTGCCACTCCCAATCTTTTATGCGTTACTTTTCATTTTCCTATTATTCTTAAGATTTTCAATGCCAAAAGTTATCTGGTTCTTTAAAAATGAAGCAAAAAGGGAAGAGAAAGATGTCTTTCAGCAAGAATTAAGGTCAGTTTTTGTTCTTTTGATTGGAACGGTAATATTATTTGAATTAATCGGACTTCATCCTATCATCGCTGGTTTCTTTACTGGACTTGTTTTGTCAGACTCGATAACTAGTAGTATTTTAAAAGCAAAAATAAGAGCCGTTGGTTACGGTATTTTTGTTCCAGCATTTTTTATATCTGTTGGTGCAAAAACGGATTTAAATATTTTTGTAGAGAATAAGGACATTCTCTGGTTCTCTTTTATGTTGGTAACAGTAAGTATTGTTGTTAAGTTTGCTGCAGGATATTTGGGTGCAAGATATTTAAAAATGAATAAGAATGATTCAAAAATATTTGCTAGTTCTTTGATTCCTCAACTATCAACAACTCTCGCTGTTGCGACTATTGGTATGGAATTGAAAATACTTAGTTTGGAGATTTTTTCATCAGTGATTATGATTTCAATTATTACAGTTTTGGTTAGCCCATTACTTATAAAAATTTATGTTAAGAAAAGTGAGAAAAAAAATCTAGAATCTGTTAAAATTTAAAAAATTATGCAAAGAGAATGGTATCGTGAAAATATAAATAAAATTTTTGATCATTTCAACACTTCTGAAAGAGGTTTGACCGATTCTCGTGTAAAAGAAAATAAAGAAAGATTTGGTGAGAATGTTTTATCTGAGGGTGAAAAAAGAACTCTTTGGGATATATTTATTTCACAATTCAATAATCCTCTTATTTATGTTTTGATAGTTGCCGACGTGATTGTCTTCTTTCTGCAGCATTACATAGATGCCTTTATAATTCTTTTTATTATCATACTTAATGCGGTTATCGGAGTAGTTCAAGAAGGTAAGGCACAGGACACTTTGGCTGCTCTTAAAAAAATAGTTAAAACACATGCAAATGTTATTCGAGATGGTCGAGAAATAAGAGTAAATGATTATGAAATTGTCGCAGGAGATATTCTTGTTCTCAGAGACGGTGATCCAGTCGCTGCTGATTGTAGAATTATCGAGGGGAATAATTTAAAAGTTAATGAAGCATCTCTAACAGGTGAGTCAGAATCTATTTTGAAACAATCGATGTCTCTATCCGATTCCGATGTTAAAGTCTCAGATCAGACAAATATGGTTTTTAAAGGAACCCATATCACATCAGGACAAGCAAAAGCTGTTGTTGTAAATACGGGGATTAAAACAGTTATAGGTAAGATATCAAAACAATTGGTGGGACTTAAGATGGATGTTCCGCTAAAGAAAAATATTGCTAATCTATCAAAGTTAATTGTCGCAATTATTGTGGCAACTTCTTTGGTATTATTTTTCTACGGTCTTTACGATGGGTATGCTTTCGGAGAGATATTTATTGTCGTTGTTGCTATAACTGTCTCATCAATACCAGAGGGATTGCCGGTTGTCGTGACTCTTGTTTTATCTACTGGTGTTTGGAGAATGAGTAAGAAAAAAGTTCTTGTCAAAAAACTTCAAGCTGTCGAAGCACTTGGTCAAGCAAAAGTTGTCGCTGTAGATAAAACAGGAACAATAACTAAAAATCAAATGGTTGTGGATCAAATCTACACTTTTGATAAATATATAAAAATTTCAGGTGACGGTTATTCACCAAAAGGATTTGCTAGTTTTGATGGTAAAAAAATTGATGTAACAAAAGATGAAAATCTGGACTTATTAATAAAATCATCAGTTTTCACCTCTGTATCAGAAGTTGCCTATTCTGATAGGAATAAAGAATGGGAATTAAAATACGGTGACCCAACCGAAGCTTCTTTGCTTGTTCTAGGAAGAAAATTCGGTTACGAAAAGGGAGTATTAGAAAAGGAACATAAAAATATTCTAGAATTACCTTTTGAATTGGAAACTAAACACCACTCAACTATAAATGAATTTGATGGTAAGAATATCCTATCTGTGGTTGGTAGTCCTGAAGTTATTTTGGATAAGGTAAACCAAGTATTAGTTGATGGTAAAACCAAAAGAGCCAGCAAAGCCGATATGGAAAAAATTCAAGAAGCCTTGGATAAGTTTTCTAAAGAGGGTTACCGTGTTTTGGCGATTGGAGCTAATTTTAATCCTGGATTAGATATTGATGCGAGTGATTTACCAAACTTAACTTTTGTTGGATTTGTGGCGATATTAGACTCAATCAGGAGTGAAGTTTATGAATCAGTTAAATCTGTTAAAGGTGCTGGAATGAGAGTTGTAATGATAACCGGAGATCATGTTGGAACTGCGAAAGCTATAGCTAAAAAGGTCGGTATATACGAAGATTCGGATAATGTCATTACAGGAAAAGATTTGATGGATTTAAAAGATGAAGAATTACTTGAGAAACTTGATAATACAACTGTTTTTGCTCGTGTTTCGCCAAAAGATAAACTACGCATAATCGAGCTATATAAAAAGAAAGGGGATACAATTGCCATGACCGGAGATGGCGTTAATGACGCCCTATCTCTCGTTTCAGCTGATTTAGGTATTGCTATGGGTAAGATTGGGACTGAGGTGGCAAAAGAGGCTTCTGATATCATCTTGTTGGATGATAATTTCGGTAATATTGTAGAAGCGGCAGAAGAAGGTAGAAATATCTATTGGAATATTAGAAAGTCGATTTTATTTTTGTTATCAACTAATGTTGTTGAAATTTTAATTATTAGCATTGCTTTGTTTGCAGGGTTGCCTTTACCGCTGGTTGCCGCCCAAATTATTTGGTTGAACCTTGTCACAGATAGTTTCCTTGTTATTGCTATGTCATTTGATCCAAAGGCAGAGAATTTATTAAAAGAGAAATTTAAAAAGCCTAGCAAATATCTAGTCGATTGGCCTATGGGGTTAAGGATGCTATTACTCAGTGGAACTATGACAGTTGTTACATTAGTAGTATTTATAAGCTATCTAGACGGAGATATGGTTAAGGCAACAACAATAACTCTTGTCTTGCTGGCAATGTTTCAATGGTTCAATGTATTGAATGTTCGCTCAAGAAGAGAAACTATTTTTACAAAAAAATTATTTAATAATAAGTATTTAATAGCATCACTGTCTTTTGTGTTTCTTCTGCAATTATTTGCTATCTATAATCCGCTTATGCAAAAAATATTAAGCACAACTGCACTTAGTATTAAAGAATGGGTCTATATTTTAGTCCTAGGGTTTATAGTTATTCTGGTCGAAGAGATTAGAAAATTTATTGTTAGAAATTTTGAGGTAAGAAATCTATTTTCTAAGAGAGTCTCTGATCTCGGTAAGTAGTTTTATATCTTGTGGGATTGGTGCGACTTTCTTTTCTTCTGGCGCCTCTTCTTCTCTTCTCCTTAGTCTGTTAATTTGTTTTATAACAATAAAGATTACAAAAGCAACTATGAAAAAATCAATTAAGTTATTTATAAATACACCGTAATTTAACGTTACTGCTGTAGCAGATTCAGTAGCATTTTTCAGAACTATCGCCTTGTCAGCAAAATCAACGCTGCCTGTCATTATCCCAATTGGAGGCATAATAACGTCATTAACTAGAGAGGTGACGATCTTTCCAAAAGCACCACCGATTATGATACCGACTGCCATATCAGTCATATTGCCCTTGATAGCAAATTCTTTGAATTCGTTTATTATTTTCATATGATTTTATTTAATCATATTTTATCAAATTTTGAAATGTAGTTTTACTATTTTTGTTTAAGTTAGTTTAGGTTTTTTGATTACTTGTATAACCTTGCCATTTATCATAAAACTATCGTCCTCGTGGATATAAATAGGAGGAATATCTTTTGTTGATTCAGATACTAATACTATTTGATTATTAGCTTCGTCCCAAACATATTTTTTGATATTTGCCATTTCATCAATAACAGATAAAACTACGTCTCCATTAGATGGTGAAGTATCGCTACTATCAATAATAAGATAATCTCCGTCTTCGATTGTATTTCCGTTTATTATAGATTTGTTCATAGATAAACCTTGAGCTCTAATAGCAAAAATATTTTTACATTTTTTTAGAAGGTTTTTTGAAATTTTGATGTATCCCTCGATATTTTCATTCGCAAAAATAGTAGCAGGACCACAATTGGCTGCACCAACAATTGGAATGTTAAGTATTCCTGATTTTAAACTAGTTGAATGAACCTTCTTTTCAATAGTTTTATTTTTTTTATCTACGACTATAAAACCCTTTTTTTCTAATTGGTCTATATGGTGCTTAACTTTTTGGGGGAATGTCTCACCGATCAGGTCGCCAATCTCTCTCAGGGTTAAACCTCTTAAGTTTTTGTTATCTATTAAGCTTAGAATTTTTTCTTGAACTATGTGCATATTTTTAATTTTGTTATTCCTTAATTGCTTACATTATTACATTTTTCTAGTTTTTTTCAAGAAGTTATCCACAGTTATGTAAAACTAGAAAAGTTGACAAAAAATAATCTAGATATAAAATATAATCATGTATAAAGATTTTTTAACAAAAAAAGATAGATTAAAAATAAGTTCAAAATCTGAAAAGGTCTTTGGTAGGTTTATTAAATATCTAAAGACATCAAACAATTTCAAATTAATTATGTAATTTATTTGGTAAAATGTTTTTTACTTGGTAAAATGAGTGCATATGAATGAAATTGAGAACCTTAAAAAATATTTTAGAGCAGTTAATTATTTAAGTGCTACGCAGATTTTCTTACAAGATAACTTTTTATTAGAAGAACCATTAAAACCAGAGCATATTAAAAGAAGACTGCTCGGACACTGGGGAACCTGTCCCGGAATAAGCTTCGTGTATACTTTTTTGAATCAATTAGTCGTAAAAAAAGATGCAGACATTTTGTATGTTGTAGGTCCAGGTCATGGTTACCCTGCTGTTCAAGCTAATTTATTTTTAGAAGGAACGCTTGGTGAATATTATCCTCAGGCAACTGTTGATAATAAAGGTATTTCTTATATCTCGAATCAGTTTAGTTGGCCATATGGTTTTCCTAGTCACTCTAGTCCACATACTCCGGGTGTTATCTTAGAAGGTGGAGAGCTAGGCTATTCTCTATCTACTTCTTATGGTGCTGTTTTAGATAATCCTGACTTAATAGTTGCTTGTTTGGTTGGTGATGGTGAGGCTGAAACAGGACCAATTGCTACAGCATGGCATGGTAATAAATTTATTAATCCAAAAACAGATGGGGCAGTTTTGCCAATTCTTCATTTAAATGGATATAAAATTTCTGGACCAACTATTTTTGGAAGAATGTCTGATGAAGAGCTTCAAAAATTGTTCGAAGGTTATGGCTACAATGTTTATTTTGTTGATGGTGGAGAAAACGGAGACGGAGATGACAAAGGCGATGTCTTTGTTCAAATGGATAATGTTATGAATAAATGTCACGAAGAAATTTCAAATATACAAAAAAACGCCAGAGGAGGTAAAGAAACAGACAATCCAAAATGGCCTATGATTATCCTTAGGACACCAAAAGGCTGGACCGGCATCGAAAGTGTTAAAGGAAAAAAAGTCGAAGGTAACCACTGGTCACACCAAGTCGTAACCAAAAACGCCAGAATTGATGAAGAAGAAAGAAAAGCATTAGAAAATTGGTTTAGATCTTATCAGTTTGAAGAATTATTTGATAAAGAAAATGGTTTTATCGATGAAGTTCTAAGTTGTATGCCAAAAGGAGAAAAAAGAATCGGTAAAAATAAACATGCCTTTGGTGGTCCACAAGTCTACAAAGAACTTAAACTCCCAGATCCAAGAGATTTCCAAGAAGATTCATCAAAACCTGGAACAATGGGTTCTAGCTCAATGCGTCGTCTCGGTGAGTATCTAAATGAGGTGATGAAAAATAATGATAATTTCAGACTTTTCTCGCCAGATGAAACTTATTCAAATAAATTAGACAAAGTCTTTGAATCTACAAAAAGACAATTCCAAATGCCACTCAAAGATTGGGATGATGATTTAGCCAAAGAAGGAAAAGTTATCGAGATGCTTTCAGAGCATACATTGCAAGGGATGGCTCAGGGGTATATTTTAACTGGTCGCCACGCTATCCTTACTTCTTACGAAGCCTTTATACAAATTGTCTCTTCAATGGCTGACCAATATGCAAAGTTCTTGAAACAAGCCAAAGAAGTCAGTTGGAGAGGGCAAATTCCTTCATTTACTTATATCTTAACTTCGTCAGGTTGGAGACAAGATCATAACGGATTCTCTCATCAAAACCCAGGCTTTATTGATAATATGCTTCAAAGACAGGGAGACTTTATCAATGTTTATCTACCAGGAGACGGTAGCACTACACTTGCAGTATTAGATAAATGTATGAAATCTTCTTATGGAGTCAATGTAATAGTTGCAGGAAAACAAGTTGAACCTAGATGGATAAATGTCGATCAAGCAACAGAACAATTAGAGGATGGTATTGGAATATGGAAATTTGCCAGCGAAGAAGATCCAGATATTGTTATTTCTGGTGCCGGTGATTATGTAACCAAAGAAGCATTATCCGGACTTGAATTAATCAAAAAAGAATTACCAGATGTGAAATGTCGTTTTGTTAATATCGTAACATTGTCACAATCAGGATTTGGATGCGCTGGAAATGTTGTATCTAGAGATGATTTTGATAATTACTTTACAAAAGACAAACCGGTCATAATTAACTATCATGGATACCCACAAACAATCAAACAAATTCTATTCGATTACGCAGAAAATCCGAACAGATTTGAAGTAAATGGATATATCGAAAATGGTTCAACAACCACACCATTTGATATGCAGGTAAGAAATGGAACTAGTAGATATCATGTTGTCCAGGACGCTTGTAAGAAATTAGCAGAAACAGGAAAAATCACCAAAGAAAAATCTGAAGAAATTATTAAAAAATATGACCAAAAATTCGAAGAACATATTGCACACATCAAAGAGCATGGCGTGGATATGGAGGAAATCGAAAATTGGCAATGGAATAGTTAATTATGTTCAATCTTATAGTAAATAATGGTAGCGTTTCAAAAAAATATTCACTTTATAAAAAAAGCGAACTGTTTTTCAGTGCACATTATGAAAGGGAAGACGATAATTATATAAAAACTGAAAAGATCAATAACAACAAAGAAGAGGTAGAAATTTCAGATGATAAATTCAAATATTCTTTTTCAGATTTTATAGACTCAATTAAAGATAGGAGAATTATTGCTTCAGAAGATGAAATTGAAAAAGTAGGGATTAGGGTTGTAGCGCCAGGAACTTTTTTCCAAGATCACAGAAAGATAGATAGTGTTTTCATGGAAGAACTAGAAGATAAAAAGAATTTGTCACCATTACATATAGAACCTGTCCAACAAGAGATAAACGAAGTATTAGACAAGCTTCCAAAAATGCCATTCTACGCTATTTCTGATAGTAATTTTCACAAAGATAAACCAGATTACGCCAGCATTTATTCTTATCCTCAAAAAATAACCAAAGAATTAGACATTTATAGATTTGGTTATCACGGGTTATCAGTCGCTTCTATAGTTGAAAGTTTTAAAGAAGAATTGCCAGAAAATTTAATTGTATGTCATCTAGGTGGTGGCTCTAGTATATCCGCTGTTAAAAATGGAGTAAGTATAGAAAACTCTATGGGTTATTCACCGATAGAAGGAGTCCCGATGGCTACTAGATCTGGTGATTTGGATCCAAATTCTATTTTTTCTATTATGGATTCTGAAAATTATGATACAAAAGAGATGCAAGATATTATCTATAAAGAATGTGGCATAAAGGGGATAAGCGGTCTATCTAGCGACACAAGAGTTATCTTATCTGAAGCAAACAAAGGGAATAAAGATGCTGATTTAGCTTTAAATTATTATGCTTATAAAATAAAAAAACTCATAGGAGCATACAATGTTATCTTGGGAGGCTTGGACGCTATTGTATTTACAGGAACCATCGGAAATAGAGCAGCAGAAGTCAGAAGAAGGATTTGCGATGGGTTGGAGCCGATAGGTTTAGAAATTGATCAGTCAAAAAATAAAATTCTAATAAAAGACGAAGGTGTAATTAGTAAAGAAAACTCAAAAATAAAAGCTTATGTTCTAGAGACAGCAGAGATGGATCAAATGAATCAGATTTTAGAAGAAATTATATAATAATTAAAAAACAAACCGCCCAATTTGTTATGGGCGGTTTTTATTTTTAAAATTTGAGTTTTTTTATTTCAGCAATTTCTTCGTTATAAATAACAATTCTCTGTCTTTTGGATTCGTCCCTTATAATCATTAATTCTGAATATATGGCAACTTTAAAATATCTATATTTGAAAATTTGGCCATCTTTTATCTTTTGGAATATTTCAGGACTGATTTCAATAGATTCAGATATGATTGTTTTGGTGCCTTTTTTGATTCTTTTTATTCTATAAAATCCTCCATAAAAAGTAACAATTAATTTACCATGTTTTATGCTGCAGTTTATTTCTTTTTTCACTAACTAACCTTTCTTTTTGTTGTTTTTTGTTCACCTCTTATTAAAGATTAAAATTAAATTCAACGAGAGTCAAATCTTTTATTAAATGTTATAATTTTTTTATATGAAAAATATATACATACCAATTATTATTTTGGTAATATTTGGTTTATCATTTTGGTTATTAAAAAATAAAAATATTGAAGATAATAATATGACAACAGAAAATACAACAGAGAAAGAAATTGTTAATGTAACTTTAAATACTAGTTTAGGTGAGATTAAATTAGAAATGTATCCAGAAGAAGCACCTAAAACAGTTCAAAATTTTGTAAAATTATCAAAAGATGGTTTTTATGATGGAACAAAATTTCACAGAGTTATTTCTGATTTTATGATTCAAGGAGGTGATCCACTCTCAAGGGAAGAAATACAAAGACAAAACTGGGGAACTGGTGGTCCAGGATATACATTTGAAGATGAACCAAATAATATTGATTTAGTTAAAGGTGTTATCGCTATGGCTAATGCTGGCCCAAACACAAATGGGAGTCAATTTTTCATTATTACAGCACAAGCGACTCCTTGGTTGCAGGGTAAGCATACAGGTTTCGGTAAAGTTGTGTCAGGAATGGATATTGTAGAAAAGATTGGAAGTGTCGAAGTCGGCCCTACCGATCAACCTATTCAAGATATTGAGGTGAATTCAGTTGAAATTTCTCAATAGAAAAAATTAAATAACTCTCTTGGCAAATCGCTCCCCCTTTTTGAAACATTTTTTTAGAATTTTTGGATTCTGAAATGATTTGGTGTCGCCACTATAAAAAGCATTTAATTTAAAAGAACCGTAATACATAAATACAACTCTAAGCCAAAAAGGAGGAAATAAGAAAAACAATATTTTCTGAACTAATTTTGGTGACCCGCCTGATACTAGAAAAAACATTCGGTGTCTTTTAAATTTTCCGACAGGTTGCCCTAATACATTTTTCTTATCTAAATCCAAGGCAATAAATCTGATTCTATCGACTAGATTTTTAAGACTGGCCGGAACTGAAAAATTATAAGTTGGTGTTGCAATTACAATTCCATCAGCTTTGTCCATTTTTAACGCTAAATTTTTAAAATCCACCTCTTTTTCTGTTGGTCCAAGTCTGTTTCCGTAATCATAATGATCTAAATATATATCATCTAAGTAGAATTTTTCTACAGAGATTAAATCTTTCCCGTAATTTTCCATACCAGAAATAAAATGATCAAGCATGGTATCAGAATTTCTACCTTTAGATGGTGAAGATGAGATTGCAACGATTTTTTTAACTTTATTATCCATTGGGTTAATTGTAATTATACGCTATTTAAGTATCACAAGGTTAGTATTTTCTTTGTATTTTTTATATTCAGGGTCGTTTCCGTATTTTTCATTATATCTTTTTTCTAAAATAGGAACTCCTGAGACAAACAAAAGTAAAATAATAATATAAATAGGGCTGATAATTTCAATTAATATATAAGGTAAAGTTGAATATATTGATGAGTATATAAAGATACCAACCCAAATAAGCATTTCCCCGAAATAATTAGGATGTCTAGATCTACTCCATAAACCTACATCTGTCCACTGACCTCTATTTTCAGGATTATTCTTGAATTTGAATTTCTGGTAATCAGCAACACTTTCAATCAATAAACCTATAAACCAAACTGCTATACCCAAGATATGTATTTTTGAAAATTGAATATCTGAAATTCCGAAGGAAACTGTAGATGCTAGCATTATTATCCAAACACTTACACCTTGTAATAGCCAAAAACTCAAAAATTTCCAGAAATTTTCACGCATCTCATCAAATCTGCTATCTTTTCCAGTTTTGCTAATTCTTATAAATAAATAAGTCCCAAGCCTTGTAGCCCACAATAAAATCATAATCAAAAGAATTTGGTGGACAAGATTTTGATCAGAATTAATAAACAGAAAGATTGAAATCGCTATGAAAGTTAATGAATATGAAAAATCAGTTAGTTTGTCAGTTTTAAATAAATAGGCGGGGACAAACATCGCTAGATTGAAACCTACTGAAAACAATAATGTTGTAATTAATAATTCCATAATGATTTGATTTTAACATTCTTTGCTGCTTTTTAAAATTTTTTTAATCAAATAATCCAGCTATGTATTCATTGATTTCTCTTTGTGATAAATCATAGAAATTTTTATTGTCGTCATGTAGGTCGTCGGCTAAATCTTTACCTACGAATCTCCAATGCCATGGCTCGAATTGGTAGTATTGATTATTTTCAGGGTATGAAAGGGTAAAGCCAAAACGATGAGCGTTGTCTTGTAGCCATTCGTATGTTTCTGTTTGAGCAAACCCTGAGAAAGTTGCTCCGACTTCTGAATTAGTAAAATCTACTGTGGTTCCTAATTGATGTTCAGAATAACCTTGATCTGCAGAAAATTGGTTTGCTCCAACTCCATAACTAACAGTATAAGCGCCCTTGAGTTGTTCTTGTTCATCAAACGACCTGTAGGCTGAAATAATTTGTAAATCGATATCGTCATCTTCTGCTTCTTCCAGTAAATCCATCAGAAACGGGTATACTTTTTCTTCAATTTCATATTCTCTATCTGGGTTATAAGTGTATTTTCTCGGGATGGTTTCTAAATCAGACGGTGTATAGTGCTCGTTCAAGAAATAAACCTTAGAATATTTTCTGAGAAGTTCAGGATCGGTCCGTGTTATCTTTTCAAGTTCGTCAACATTATCATTAACTCTATCAAACTGTCTTTCTAGATTTTCTATTATCTCACGATCACTTTGCATAACTTCTTGAATATTCATATTCTGTTCTTGAATCAGAGAAATTAATTCCTCTAGTTCGTCAGTCCTTTCGGTTAGATTTGTTAAGTTGCTATCAATTTCCTTTGAGAATTGTTGCTGATTATTAATATTTATTTGTTGATAAGCCACAAAAACAATAAGAGCTACGACTATTAATGTCTGACTAGAATCTATAAAATTAACTTTATAGTGGAATAATGTATTTAATATTTTACTTTTCATTAGTTGCTATTCTATCAGAAAAGAATATAAATTCCATTTTTATTTTTTTCTGCTAATATTTTAAATATGTTTGGTTTTAATAAAAAAATTACTATAGGAAGGCTCGAAAAAGTTAATATACCAATTCTTGGTTTAAATAATGTCGACGCCAAAATAGATACCGGTGCTTATCGTGGCTCTATTCACGCTACCGAGATTAGAGAAGAAAAAGAAGATAATAAAAAAGTCCTAAAATTTAAAGTTTTTGATGAAAATCATCCAGAATATCAAGATAGAACTTATACTTTCAAAAAATATAAAAAGCGTAAATTTAAAAGCGCAAGATTTGAAGATCATTATAGATTTGTTATCTCTATAGAAATCGAAATTGCTGGGCAAAAAATTAAAGTAGAATTAAGTTTAACAAATAGATCAGATATGAGATATCCTATTTTGCTAGGTCGCAGGTCTCTGAAGAAAAAGTTTTTGGTGGATGTTGACCGAAAAAACATTTAGTTTTTAAATTTTATTATTTGTGGACTTTTTATCTTTGGAGGACTATAATTAAAAATAGTTACTTATCTGTCCTAAATATTTGGATGGAAAATACAATAAAAATTGTATTTAGGAAGTAAGGTGAAAATCCTTCGCTGTGCCGCAACGGTAATACTTTTAACTAAGTTAAGCCCGATCTTTAAGTAATGTTTAATTTCCGAGCAGAAACATTAATATAAGTGTATTGAACTTCTGCTCAAACCAGGAGATTTTTTTATGTCAAAATTAAATCAATCTAAAAAAATAGCTCTATTTTTCGCCCTTTTAGGTGTTGTCTTTATTTTTTTAAGTTATGTCAAAATTTCTTCACACAAAGATGAATCCTTGCCAGAATCTAATGGTAAGACTGTATACGAAGAAATTTATGAAGAAATAAAGGAGGATAAGGAGGTCGAAGATAAAATAGATAAAGAAACAGATCTTGAAAATGATTCAGAAGTAAAAGAAGAAATTAAAAGTTATTATGAAGTAGCAGGGGATAATAATTTTACCCTTGTAGTTGATGGCGACAATTTCCCAGCTTTATTTGATGAGGGTGATTCGATATATGAAGCAATGTCAAAAATGAAAGACTTTGGTTTAATTTCTTTTGAAGAAAAAAGTTTCTCTGGTTTGGGTGTTTATATTTATTCAATAAATAATATTTCTGAAAATAAGAGGGAAGGGAAATATTGGATTTATTATGTAAACGATGTTCAAGCAAATGTTGGTGTTTCTAATTATTACCTTGATGAAGGTGATGAGATTAGATGGCAATTAGAAACTAACACTTATTAAAATGAAAAAAACGATTTTTATAATTTTATTATTGATTTTGGCTAGTCCTAATTTTTCCTTGGCGCAGGAGGCGACTTCGACAGCGACTACTACTGAAGAAGTAGAAAAAAAAGAAGATAACCAAGAAGAAAATCAAGAAGAGGAAGATTATGCGGAAGAAGAATCAGAAGAAGATGTTCAATCTGCCACATCAACAGAAGATACAGCAACTTCTACCAAAGATCGTAGCGACAGTGAGAATAACGATAATGATGAAGGTGATGCTGAAAAAGTTGAACTTTTTATAAAAAACGGGTCACAAGTTATTTTTTCAGGAGCATTAGAAATTAGTGATGATGAAATCCAGATAATTGATACTGATTCTGTAGAACATGATATTGAAAAAAATAATGTTCTAGGTATTTTAGCTGAAGCTGATTCTAAAAATGATAATTTTGAAATTACAGACATAGCCTATTATTCATCTTTCAACTCTTTTATAATCGAGTGTCTAAAAATCGATTCAGAAAAACTTTGTGATAATTGGCAATATGTTGCTAATGATGAATATTCTAATGTTGGGGTTGATGCTAAAAAATTAAAAGATAGAGATGTAGTTTATTTTTATTTTGGTCAACCAAGGAAACTTGTCTTGCCAGATGAGGCAGTTCAAGATGTGGAATTTATAATTAAAGGAGAAGAATATAATTATCAGGATAATACTTGGGGTAAATTATCTGGTTATACAGTAGGAGTTTTTTCAGATGACCCAGATGATCCTTGGTCACAAGATGTAATATCAACTGCCGAATTAATTGACGGCGAAGCTTCTTTTATAATTGAAGAATCTGGTAATTATAAAACTGGGATAGAAGAAGATTATTATTATCCATTTTACGAGATTGAAATTTTAGCAACAAGCTCGACATCTACTTCAACCTCAACTGATGATTCAGAGATTGAAGACTCAGGCGGTGGATCGAATAATGGTAGTTCTGGCAATAATTCCGGTGGTTCGGGTAATGGCTCTGGTAATAATTCCATTAATGTTTTGTTTGATATAGAAACGGCCGTCGGCTTTTTGTTATCTGTTCAAAATGAGGACGGGGGATTCAATGCTAATTTGTATACCGATTGGGCTGTAATTGGTTTGGCTTCAGTGAATGAAATAAATAATTCTCTAAAAGATAGTGTAAAAAATTCTTCTGTCAGTTCTGATTTGTATGATAAATTACGAAAAGCTATGGCACTCATGGCTCTCGATTTGGATCCACAAGAGGATTACACAGAAAATCTTCTCGAAGAAATTCTATCCGAATTTGACGGTCAGCAATTTGGCGATCCATACTACTTCAATGATGATATTTTTGCTTTGATTGTTTTACAAAATTTTGGTTTTGATGAAGGTGACGAAGAAGTTTCAAAGACAATTGATTTTATTATTAGTAAACAGTCAGGTAGTGGCTCTTGGGAAGGGATTGATTTAACAGCAGCGGCTATACAGGCTTTGGTTGAATTTGATGATTATGACGAAGTTTCGAGTGCTGTATCAAAAGCAGAAAATTTTATAAAAAATAGACAAAATCCTAATGGTGGTTGGTCAAATGTATATTCAACAGCATGGGCCATGATGGCAATGTCCGCCTTGAGTCATGACTTTGATGACTGGAGAGGTAATCCGCTGGAATATTTAGGAGAACTACAAAATGAAGATGGTGGACTTTTAAAAAATGATTCAGAAAATAACCGAATTTGGTCTACTTCTTACAGTATTGCTTCTGCATCTGGTAAAACTTGGATTGAAATATTGAACGATTTTTCTGTTAAAAACCGATCAGATAATAATGGTTCAGCGGAATCATCATCGCCAACCAGATCGTTATCTACATCCGAATCGGCTGATTCACCAGATGGAGATTTGGTTACTTCTAACACCAATTCACCAGATGCAGGTGATTCTGGAGCAAGTGAAAGATTTATTGAAAATTTAGATGAAATACTGGCATTTTTAGACCAACAGGAATTAGCTTTTAATCAGGATGAAATAGTGGCAGGTGTTGAAGAGAGTTATGTCGAAGGCGATATTGAAAATAGTGATGGGGTTGAAATTATTCAAACTAACGAAGAAATAAGAAATCAAATATCTAACAATCGAGATAATAACCAAGAAGATCAAGAAGGTGATGATGCTTCACAAATAGCCGCTGTCTCAAATGCGTTGGATTTCAGTTGGTGGGTATATTTCTTATCCGCAATCGTAGCTTTATCAATTTCTGTTATAATGTTTAAAATAAAATAATTATGGAAAGAAAAATGACAACAAAAAATAAAATATTAATAGCTTTGGCATTGGTGGCACTGGCTGTTGTAACTAGGTTCATGCCACACCTTTGGAATTTTACAGCACTGACTGCAGTTGCTCTGTTTGCTGGTAACTACTTGGGTCCTAGATATGCAGTAGGTGTAGTTTTCTCTGCTATGGTTCTATCTGATTTTTTTATTGGATTCTATGATTGGAAATTAATGCTCATTGTTTATGGATCATTTGCTATGGTTGGATTTATTCCATCTTTGATTGGTAGGGTTGGTCGTGGTAAAAATCAAAACAAAAAGCAAAATCTATATTCAAATACTACAAAAGTTTTCGGCATGTCTCTTTTAGGTTCAATTTTGTTTTTCTTGGTTACAAACTGGGCGGTTTGGTTTTTTGGGGCTATGTATCCTGCCGATTTTTCAGGCTTGGTAAGTTCTTATGTAGCCGGCCTACCATTTTTCCGGAACGCTATCCTGGGTGATTTATGGTATACAGGAGTCTTTTTCGGAGTTTATGAGTATTCGCTTTATTTAAAAGAAAAATGGGCTTTAAACAGAAAGATAGTTAAGGTAAACAATTAAATTTACTCAATTAAATTCGATTTAGGTAAATAGAAAAGAAAATCAAAAACAAAAAAAGAAAAAACGGTGAACTTGTAAAACAAGTCCACCGTTGTCTTTTGGTATTACCGAAACCTAATAAATCTCAATAATCCTAAAGAAGTTTTTGCTTCCTTCTACCTGCTGGTCCAAGATACCGGCGCCTGATTTCCATTTGAACGGATACCAATTCTCGAGGTCCTGACTCTTTTGAACTTGAATCAAATCATTAGAATCAGCTCCTTCAAACCAAAGCCTCACATTCCATTTGTTGCTATTTTCGTCTGGCGAAATGTTGTCGACGGAAAGAAGTTGCTGATTAGAGTGGTTAATTTCCTTCGGTTTTTTGTAGAGGATTTTCTCCTCCGTCACAAGGCCGGTCGTACCGTTAGAATATTTGAAAGGTATTTCAATTAAAAAACGAATACGGACTTTCCCATCGAGTAGCCAATTCTGAGCGTTATCAACTTTTACATATTCCGGAGGGTTATTTTGACCCTGCAATGTTATAGGTAAAAAGGTTACACCAGAAGAGCTAAAGATAAAGGACTGACTTTGAATTGAATTGTCAGAAATTTCCTCGTCGTCTTCTGTTCCTGGGGCTTCATCCTCGCCGTTTGAAAAAGATTGGGAAATTACACCCTGAGTGGTGGAATCAGCTGTTTCTGAGCGAAATTCAATCCATTCTTGATTGTTGTGATCCCATCTCTCTGTGGAGATAGTCATACTGATATCCTCAGGAACAAAGGTTGAACCGAGATTTGCTTTGATCCACACTATTTCGTGCCAACTGTGACCTTTCTCATATGGATAAGCATTATCTTCGTCAAGAAACTTATTTTTCCAATATGGATTAATTTCAGTTCCTAAAACGCCGAGATATTCATCAAGAGTGTATTCGATTTTCACTTCATCATTTGAAACAGAATCGAGGACAAACTTAACAACATCTCCCTGATTGATTACTTCCTCACTAGCTCCTTTGTTAGTCTCTTGATCGTTAACTAAAATAGACCAATAGACATTCTCTTCGGGGATATTTTCAATGCCATTTATGGATTCAATAAAGAAACCTAATCCATCAAATTCTTTACCGGAAAAGCTAAAATCTCCTGTATCAGATTTAGAATCCATTAAATCCAATATGGTGCTACCGTCTATGATATCAGAAGTCAATTCTATGACTTCACCCGAATTATCGTATGTCGTTAAATTATTTTTAACGGCATGGACGACATTATTAGAATAATCTTCCCAAGAAATACTTGAGAAATTAGAGTCGTTGCGTGGTCCAGAAGAACCGCCAATCCAATCTATATCGATAGGTGAAGCTTCTGATCTTGGCCCGTGGGCAAAAAGCAATACAACTGTGGTGATGATCACCAACATAGGTAGTTTTTTAAAGAACTTTTTCATATTTTTATCTTTCTTTCGGTGGTTATTGTCTAGAAATTTCAGAATGAAATCTGTGCTTATACTACGAAATATTAGTTAATAGTCAATTTATAAATATTTTAATATGTATATGCTAAAATTAAGGTATAAATGCATAAAATAAATTACAACAGAGTAAGACTTTTAAATAAAAATAAAATCAAAGATTATGAATTTCCTATAGGTAGTTCAATTGCTGGGCCGGTCATATATTGGATGAATAGGGAAATAAGAACGCGAGATAATTGGTCTTTAATTTTTGCCCAAAATTTAGCTGAAAAAAATAATCAATCACTATTAGTTGTTTATAATTTAATTCCAGGATTTTTAGGAGGACAAAATCGTCATTTAACTTTCAAAATTGGTGGCTTGAAAGATGTTGAAAAAGATTTAGCACAAAAAAATATTCCATTTGAAATAGTCGTCGATAAAAAAGGACAAGACGAAGAAAAAACAGAAAGTGCAAAGTTGATTTTAAATTATTGCAAAAAAAACAAAGTGGGCGCTTTGGTAACAGATTTCTATCCTTTGAATATTTCAAAAAAATGGGTTAATGAAATTTCTGGCAGTATAGAAGTTCCTTTTTTTGAAGTTGATTCTCATAATATTGTCCCCGCATGGATTACTTCTAATAAAAAAGAATATGCAGCTTATACAATTCGACCGAAAATTCATAAAAATTTAAAAGAATATCTAGATAATTTCCCAAAGATTAAAAAACAGGACGAGACTTTTCTGAAAGATATTGAGAGCAAAATAGAAAAAAATGATTGGGATAAACTTTTGCCAAAAAAAACTGCAGAAGAAATGGATTGGATAAAGCCTGGTCAAAATCAGGCAGAAAAGATGCTTAAAAATTTTATAAAAAATAAATTAAAAAATTATGCGCTAGATCGAAATGACCCAAACAAAGACAACCAGTCAAATCTTTCTCCTTATTTGCATTACGGAATGATTTCATCACAAAGAGTTGCGCAAGATGTCGTAGGTTGGGCTAATCAATCAATCGAAAAAATAATTGATGAAAAGAAAAATAAGGCAAAAGTTGATTTAGGTGTGGAACCAACAAAAACCACCAATGCCGGCGCCTTTTTAGAAGAGTTAATAGTTCGAAAAGAGCTTTCTGATAACTTCTGTTTATACGAAGAAAATTATGATAATCACAATGGTTTTCCTGATTGGGCTAAAAAGACCCTGAGAAGATCAGCAACTGATAAAAGGGAGTATGTTTATACAAAAACAGAATTTGAAAATTCAAAAACGCATGATGACCTCTGGAATGCTGCACAATTAGAGATGGTTAAGAGAGGAAAGATGGACGGCTACCTTAGAATGTATTGGGCAAAAAAGATTTTAGAATGGACCAATACTTCGCAATACGCTCAAGAGGTAGCAATTTATTTAAATGACAAGTATGAGCTGGATGGGCGCGATCCAAATGGCTATTCTGGTATTGCTTGGTCTATTGGAGGCGTGCATGATCGTCCATGGTTTGATAGACCAATTTTTGGGCAGATTCGTTATATGGCACGCTCTGGGTGTGAGAAAAAATTCAATACGAAAGAATATATTAAAAAGTGGATAAGTTAACTATTTTTGTTGAAATAATACCTATTATATGTATAATAACCTAACTAATCATAAAACATGAAAATAGCCATCCTATCTAAAGGACCTAATCTTTATTCAACAAAAAGACTAGTTGAAGCGGGTCAAAAAAGAGGTCACGAAGTTGAAATTATTGACCATTCAAAATGTAGTTTAGTAATGGAAAAAGCTAAGCCTTGTATTTTGCTAAATGGTGAAAAAATAACTGATGTAGACATCATTATTCCTCGAATAGGTGCTTCTCTTACCCAATACGGAGCTGCGGTCATTCAACATTTTGATATTCAAGGTGTTTCATCAATTTTGTCTTCGATAGCTCTTATTCGTTCTAGAGACAAGCTTCGTAGTTTGCAATATCTTTCAAAATCTGGAATTGGTATTCCAAAAACTGTTTTTGCTCGTCATCCAAAAGCTGAAAATGTTAAGCGTCTGATAGATGAGATCGGTAAACCTCCTGTTATCTTAAAGCTATTAGAAAGCACCCATGGGAATGGGGTCATGAAGGCAGATTCAGTCTCTTCGGCAAAGTCTGCATTGGAAGCTTTTTCTGGTATTAAAAAAGACATCATTATTCAGGAATTTATCGAAGAAGCAAACGGAAAAGATCTAAGAGTAATTGTCGTAGATGGGAAAGTCGTTGCAGCGATGGAAAGGTCAGGAGCTGAAGGAGAGTTCAGATCGAATCTTCATCAAGGAGGAACATCAAAAGTGGTTGAATTAGATAAAAAAACAGAGATGGCAGCGATTGAATCAGCAAAGCTATTAGGGCTGACTGTTGCTGGTGTTGATCTTCTTGAATCTGAAAGAGGTCCATTGGTTATTGAAGTTAATTCTTCACCTGGTCTACAAGGAATCGAAAAAGCAACAAAAATTGATGTTGCTGAAAAAATAATCGAAGCTGCTGAAAATAAATTCGAAAAGAAGCAAAAGAGAAAAGAAAAAACCAAAGCCAAGAAGAAAAAGAAAAAATTTAAAAAAAGCATTAAAAAACAAATTGAAAGACTAATGCTTTAGATGTGTTAAAATATAATAATATGTTGAAAAATAAAATATTTGTATACTCGATTGGTGTGGTTTTTTTGGTAATTGTAATCCTAATTGTTTTTAATAAGAATGGTGAATACCAAACTCATGTTGTAGAAAAAAGTGATTTTATAGAATCTGCTGAAATTGCTGGCAAAATAGTTCCCGCTCAAGAATTAGATTTAGCTTTTGAAGTGGTTGGTAAAGTTTCTAGAGTGTATGTTGATACGGGTAATAGTGTTCAAGCCGGCGATATCTTGGTGGAGTTAGATACATCAGAAATTTCTAGTGAGTTATCAGAGGTAATCGCTAATTTAGAAAAAGAGCAATCTCGTTTAGCAGGAGTTTCAGGTGAAGTTACTTCGCAAAATAAATTGCAAAATTCAGCAGAAAACCTACTTCAGACAATTGAAAAATCTTATGTCACATCTGATGATATTGTAAAAAATAGTGTAGATAAATTTTTCGATAATCCTAACAATAGATTTCCTGATTTTTCAAATTCATTAGGGGATTATTTTCTGAGACAAGAAATTAATGATCAGAGGTATGAGATTGGTGGACTACTGGAAGAATGGAAAATACAGATAGATTCATTGGATCCATTAATAATTGATAATCAAGATGCTGATAATGCTATTTCCAATTTAAGAAAAATAGAGAGTTTTTTGGCCAAAATAACTTCAGATGTTGATAAATTTTCTCCAACAGGTTCAGTAACTCAAACTGAAATTGATTCGTATAATAATTCTATTAGTAGTGCTAGAAATAATGTTTCTTCACTTATTATTGAAGTTACAAGTGCTTATAATAATTTTCGAGATGTTCAAGCGGAATTACCTATTTTAGAATCGTCAATAAACAATGCTCGTGCATCAGTCGATAAACTTTCGGCTCGTAAACAAAAATATGTTTTGCGTGCACCGTTTGATGGAATTATTACAGAACAAGATATTGAATTAGGTCAAGTCGTATCAGCTAATGAAACAGTTTTATCTATGATTAGCGATGACGCTTTTGATGTGGAAGGTTTTATTCCTGAATTGAATATTATCGGTGTTGAGGTTGGCGATGAGGCAATATTGGCTTTGGATGCTTTCGGCGGAGATACTAAATTTAGATCTGAAATTTCCCATGTAGATCCAAGAGAAACAATCAAAGATGGAGTTACTACATATAGAGTTTTGTTGAATCTTTTAGAGGGTAACGAACAAATTAGGTCTGGTATGACAGTTGATGTAGAGATAATAAAAGAAACAATTGAAGATCAGATAATTATTCCTAGGTATTTAATTCAGGAAAATGAAAATGGAAGTTATGTAGAAATATACACAGGTAACAAGGTAGAAGATAGACAAATAAAAGTTGGTAAAACAGATGGTAAAGGAGGTGTTGTTGTGCTTGAAGGTCTAGATGTTAACGAAGAAATAATCATTAGAAAATAAATTATGTTTGATTTGAAATCAATAAAAGTTGGTTGGTTTCTTGGCTACAGGCAATTAAAAAGGTCTTCTCTTTGGTCTAACTTGCTTATAGTTTTAATAATGATTTTAACTTTTTTGAATCTGGTTGTTATATCAGGTCTCTTGGTTGGTTTAATACAGGGTGCATCAAATGCAGTAAAGAATCATTATATTGGTGATATTATAATTTCAAGGCTTCCAGAAAATTCTTTTATAGAAAATACTCCTCAAATAATTAATACAATAGAAAATACTCCACAAATTAAATCTTACACCGCTAGATATTTATCGTCAGGTTCTTTAGAGTCAAATTATAAAGATAGATCAGATTTTACAGAAAATCCTAAGAGAGTTTCTACCGTTATAGCTGGCATTAATCCCGATAAAGAGCACGAAGTAACTCAGATAAAAGATAAATTAATCGAAGGTGAATTTTTGGAGGGTGACGATTTTGATAAAATAGTTTTGGGGGCATTTTTACTAGAGAAATATTTACAAATTGATTCTCCGGGCTTTCTTGTCTTGAAAGATGTTGAGATCGGTTCAAAAGTAAGGGTCGATATCAATGGAAATACCAGAGAAATGATAGTTAAGGGTATTTTAAAAAGTAAGACTGATGAAATTGACCGCAGAGGTTTTATTGTTGATTCTCAGTTGCGTTCGATGATGGGGCGTGACGATAAAAATGTTGGAGAAATTTCTGTAAGAATTGCAGATGGTCAAAATCCAGATTTTGTTAAGTCGATTTTAGTTAGCAATGGATTTGAGCAATATGCAAAAGTTCAAACTTTTGAAGAGGGTAGACCGAAATTTTTAGATGATATAACTAATACTTTTAATTTATTAGGAACAATAATTAGTTCAATCGGTCTTGCTGTCGCTGCGATAACAGTTTTTATTGTTATTTTCATTAATGCAATAACCAGAAGAAAGTATATAGGAATAATGAAGGCTATAGGGGTCGACGGTAAAACATTAGAGTTATCTTAT
>JAACPR010000009.1 GCA_009995365.1 Candidatus Parcubacteria bacterium
TTCTTTTATTAATTGATTAATCTTAACAAAAGAAAACAGTATTTTGAGATTATCTGTGTCCACTTTTTGGGGTACAGATCATATGCTCCGCGGACAGGATTCGAACCTGTAACCTAACGATTAACAGTCGTTTGCTCTACCATTGAGCTACCGCGGATTGTTGGGAATAATCTCTCAAAAACTTTTTAAAAACCTCCTCAAAAAACACTACCGAGAGATAGCGAAAATCATATCAAAAAACTTTAAAAAATCAAAGCTTTTTCTACAATTAAATACTAAAACAGAATATGTTATAATTGGGGCAGGTAAAGAAATATGACTTATATAAGAGCTAAAGTTCATCCTAATTCTAAAAAAGAGGAAATAAAACAAATTTCAGATAATAGATTTGAAATTTGGTTAAGAGAAAAACCAGAGAGAAATCAGGTTAACAAAAAACTTTGCCAAATTATAGGTCAGCGTTTCGACAATCCAAAAGGTGGTGTGAAGATCCTTAGCGGACATCACCAGCGGATTAAATTATTAAAAGTTGGTAATAATTAGACTTATGCAAATCAAAATAAATATAAAAAGTACAGACTTAGAATTAACTGCTGAACTTAGAGATCATGTTGATGAAAAGATATTAGCAATTGAAAAATTTATGAGTCTGCAAGCCGACGAAACTCCTATCGCTGATGTAGAACTTGAAAAGAAATATGGCGATCAAAAAACTGGTCAAATTTATAGAGCAGAAATTAATCTCCAATACAAAGGAAAAGTTTATAGAACTGAATCAAAGCGCGAAGATATAAAAGTTGCTTTCAATGAGGCACAAGATGAAATGATTCGTCGCGTTAGAAAATCTAGAGAGAAAAGAAAAGATTTGTTCAAGCGTGGAGGAAGTGCTATCAAAAATATGTTGCGTTTTGGCAAAAGCGAATAGAGATAGCGCGACTGTAATTCTAAAAATAGAATCCAATAAAAATAAAAAGCGTCCCGATTTATCAAAGGGCGTTTTTTATTTTAAGTAGCCTCTCACAAAATCCACAAAACTCATTTCTTTCTTGCCTTCTGGTAGGACAGTTTCTATTTCTAATTTACCAAAATTATCTTCTGATTTATCTGGGTGGGTTAGCCACTTTGCAGTTTTTATTTTGATTCTGATTTCACGCTCATCTCTATTGATGAAAAAGAAAACTCCTGGCCATGGGTTCAGAGCTTGCACTTTCAAGAAAATTTCGCGGGCGATTTTTTGATCTCCGTTTATACTATCCATATTTTTTCCGAGTGACTTTTCTAAATCACTAAATTTAATTTCACCCATTTCTTTGGTGATTTTTTTGGTAAAAGTTGCCATTTCGTGATCTTGTTCCTGTTCTTCAATTTCACCATTTAAAAAAGGTCTAATAGTTTCAACCAATAATAGTCCGCCAATCTCTGCCAAGCGACTCTCCACCTCAATTTTCGTTGGCCATTGTGAAAAATAAACTACTTCCTGATTCAAGATTGGGCCATGATCCATTTTCTCATCCATCAACATTATCGTTACACCAGTTTCTTTTTGGTCGTCTAATATCGTCGACTCGATAGGCGAAGCTCCTCGATAGAGAGGAAGTAGGGAAGGATGAACATTAAAAGCGCCTCTTTCTGCAATATCTAAAACTTCTTTAGAAATAATTTTTCCATATGAAGCAACCACAAAGAAATCCCATTTTGTCTTGTTCATTTCTTCGGCAAATTCAGAATCCAGTTTTTCTGGCTGGGTAATTCTTATTTCTTTAAATTCACCAGTCTCGTTCGCACCTCTTTTTTGCTGGTTAAAATTTTTAACCCAAGTTTTGATTTCAGGTTCGCTCATTTTCTGCCCACGACCAGCTGGACGATCTGGCGCGGTGATAATTAGAGAGGGGATAAAACCTCCCTCGATTAATATTTCCAATACTTTAATACTAAAAGCATCAGTTCCGAAAAATGCAAAATTGTGTTCTTTGTTGTTCATCTTGATTTTATTATTCTAAATTAATTTCTTTCAGATTTTTTGCCTTATCAATAAAAAGTATTCCCTCTAAATGATCAATTTCATGTTGAAAAATTTGAGCAACCAAACCGCGACCTTCCATTTCAAATTTCTTCCCATTTTCATCGTATGCTTCTACGGTGGCACGGCTAGATCTTTTGACTTTTCCATACCATGGGCGAACTGACAGGCATCCTTCGTCCATTTTTTTAGAATCGTTGGATTTCCAAATAATTTTTGGGTTTATAAAAACTAATTTTCTTTCTCTAGAAATTTCTTTCGGGTCAATTTTTTCAGCGCCATCTCTCTCTTCATAATTATAGGCTAGTGGGGAAATCACAAAAATTCTCAAGGACACAGCAATCTGAGGAGCAGCAAGAGCAACGCCGTCTCTTTCTCCAGCTAGAGATTCATGCATATCTTTAATAATGTTTTGGATTTTTTCGCTGGTAATTTCATCGACAGGAACTTCGCTAGCGATTTCTCTCAAAACTTTGTTATCTTTTTGGACAATTTTTTTCATTCCATTAATAATGCTTCATTTAAGTTCTTTTTTCAAGTCCTACAAACTTGTTAATAATTATTGCTTCAAAGTAAAGATAGAGTTAATATTTAAATATGAATCAAGAAAAACCACATAATGATGAAGAATTTATAGAGCATGAAAAAGATGTTGCTAGTGGAGAAGTCACTCCAAAAGGTCGTCTCGAAAATCAGATTCGCCTAGCGACTATACTCTTTGCCAAAAAACACGAAAGGAATTTTGATATTGAAACTCACGAAGGAAGAAATAAAATAATGGAATTTTGGACACAAGCATCGGATGGTCAAAAAACTTATTCTGAAATTTATAGAGAAATAGAAGAAGATTCAGGTTTCAAAAGTCATCCGCGCTTTCAAGGAGACATCTATAAAATTACTGTCGAAGATATTCAATATTATAAAGAAAATGGCATTTTGCCTCTAGAATAAACTCTCCGCATCAATCTCCAGTTTAAATTTTGCAGGAAGCATTTTGAATTTTTCTACCAAATCTTTGTTTGGCCACTCTTCTTTTTCCAAAATTAATATTCCAACAGCAGTTTTCATTCCGCGATTTCTAACCAGCTGCGATTCAAAAATAATCATATTTTCTAAACCAAAACTTTCTTTTACCTTTTGGATTTCTTTTTCTGCAGTTTTGTAAATTTTCGCTGAGGTTGAAATTTTTATAATCAAACTGAAAGGAGGAAAATTATATTTCTTTCTTTCTATAAATTCATTACGATAAAAATTCGTCAAGTTTCCAGCTTTCAAGTTATTAAAAATATCGTTCTCACTGTTGCGAGTCTGGATTAGAAAATTCTGGTTAGCTTTACTACGCGCTTTTAATAGTATATTCAAAATTCTTTCTTTGACTCTAAAATCAGGAGAAGAAAACATTGAATCGATCGAACTGACAGCGACATTTTCAATCGGTTCGTGCAGGTAAAGTAGTGCCATTTCTGTTCCAATTAATACTGCACTCGGTGATTCATAAAAATCTCTAATTATTTTTTTGGCTTGAGTTGTGGTTGTTGCATGATCCTTGTCTAAAACCAAAACTTTTATCTTAGGGAATTGTTTTGAAATTTCTCTTTTTATTCTGTCGGTCCCAAATCCGATAGTCTGCAATTTCCAACTTTCGCAATTCACGCATTTTTCACCAGAGCTTCTCTTTGCACCGCAAAAATTACAATTGAAATAATTATCTTTTTCTTGAGCATCCTTTCCATACAAAACAATTGGCGACTCGCATTCCTCACATTTAACGACAGTCCCACAATCACCACAGACCACTAGGGGCGATAATCCTTTTCTATTATTTAAAATAAACAGATGATCGTTTTGTTCGTGATTTTGCTCGATTAACTTATATAAGCTTTTAGAAATCGGATTTTCATATTGTTCAACCTCTTCCTCGTCTTTCATATCAATAATTTTTTGATCTGCGTCAGAAATAGAACGAAATTTAATAGGGGAGAATTCAAAAAAGACATGGTCATCGTATCTTTTCAAAGTTTCAGTTCGCAACATTTGATCACCATATAAAAATGGAACATTAATTTTTTCTGCAAACTTTTCAGCAAAAAATCGCAAATCTATATAAGGCATTTTCTGAGTTCTATAAGCTGAAGAATTTTCTCTTTCAATAATAATCATCCCAATATTAGAAATTGGAAGACTGATAAATTTTGTTGTCGCAATCAAAAGAACCGGCTTTTTTGATTCATTAATTTTTGCCCATGTCTCTAGTAGTTGTTTTTTAGTATTCTTACTGCTTAAAACATAAGTATCTTTTTCAATTCCGCGACTAAGCTTTTCTTTGGCCACATTACAATCTTCTATAGTAGGCACGATAAAAATTACGGATTCTTTCTTGGCGAATTTTTCTCTGATGATGCTCTTGTATTCTGAATATCTATCTGCATCTTCGGTTTGTAAAACATACTTCTGGCTTTTAGTGTCGGTCTTTTTTACCTTTTCAGTGGAAACATCGTTGATTTTTTTGAACTTATCAATTTCATCAAAAACTATTTTAGGCACTAAAGATTCAATAACCGCTCCAACAGAGGTTGCAAAATAATCTGCAGTTTCTTCGACCGCTTTGATAAATTCCTTTCGCAAGAAAATATCTTTTGAAACACCTTTAATTTTTTTTATGGCAAAATCAGATGAGCGCAATTCGCTTTTCAAATTTTTTCCACTCTTACAATCAACCACTAATCCCTTAACATTTCGATTTCGAAGAGGAACGGTAACAATAGATCCTACATCAATAGGTTTCGATGAAAAGTATGAATAAGAATCATTTCTGATTGACTTACTAAATGGTGTTACTTCGACTATATACATAAGTATCTTAATCTTAGTATTTTTAAGGGAATTGTAAAATGGATTTGGACAAGAGCTTTAAAAAGTGTCAGTAAATTTGTCGAGATTGTAAATTATCTAAAAAAGGATTAATATAGATTCAACTATGGGATTTTTCACACCAAAATTAGGGATTGATTTAGGAACTGCAAATACACTGGTTTATGTGCCAGGTCGCGGTATCGTTTTAAATGAACCTTCTGTCGTTGCTATTTCAGAACAAGACAATAAAATTTTAGCGGTCGGTAATGAGGCCAAGCAGATGATTGGTCGAACGCCAGAAAGTATTATTGCTTATCGCCCAATGCAGGACGGAGTAATCGCTGATTATCGTGTAACCGAGGCGATGCTTTCTTATTATATTCAAAAGGCTCTGGGTAAATGGAATTTTTTCAAGCCTGAAGTCATGGTGTCTGTCCCTGCCGGAGTTACTTCAACCGAGCGTCGCGCTGTTATCGAGGCGGCTATCAAGGCTGGTGCCAAGAACGCTTATGTTGTAAAGGAACCGATCCTTTCTGCTATTGGTGCCGGTATCCCAATTCACGAAGCGCAGGGAAGAATGATCGTCGACATTGGAGGAGGAACTACTGATGTTGCCGTTATCTCTCTTGGAGGAATTGTTTCTTGCACATCTGTTAAGTGTGCCGGTAATAGAATTGATTATGCAATCACCGACTACATCAAGAAAACTTTCAATCTAGCGATTGGTGATAAAACTGCCGAACAAATCAAAATTAAAATTGGTTCTGCTGTTTTGTTAGACGAAGAATTAGAGATGACAATCAAAGGTCGTGATTTTCTGACCGGACTTCCTCGTTCAACTGAAATTAAAACTAATGAAATTGTAAAAGCGATTAATAAGGAGTTGCGTGATATTGTCAAAGCAATCAAAGACGTCTTGCAAGAGACTCCACCAGAGTTATCTTCAGATATTATTGATAATGGAATTATGATGACAGGAGGAAGTTCTCAGTTGCGTAATTTACCTGAGTTGGTTTATCGAAGGACTGGTGTAAAAGCAAATCTCGCTAAAGATTCTCTTTATTGTGTTGTGAAGGGAACTGGGATTGCGCTTAATCACCTTGATACTTATAAGAAGTCTATTATTTCAAAGCGGTAATAATCAAAAAGCACCCCTAATATTATCTTTTCTAAAACACGAATCAGCGACCTACTCGGGTCGCTGTTCTCGTTTCAACACCACAAACCACTAACAACATTATCTCCCTCGTTCCCGTCCTCGACACTGCTTGCGTCAAGGCATAAAGCCATTGACACCGCAGGTCTGCGGAGGAACTCGATAGAAAATGTTGTTAGTGGTTTTATAATTTATGTATATAAATTTAGGACAAAAAGACTTGTTACTACGCTTTAGTTTTACCACCTAAAAATACTTCTTTTCGAGTTTCTTTGCAGGACTTCCTTTAAAAATATAATTGAGTCCGAAACCAAAACGAGAGAAGAAGTATTTTGGGGTGGTCGGCGGTTAGTGTGAACATAATCTTTCAAAAATCTGTTATAGTATAGAGCAAATGCGAGAAATTGTTGAACAATTTAAAAACAAGGGTGATATCCATCATTTTCATTTGCTCGAAGGGAATCGACAGGATATTGAGAGTGAGTTAATTGAATTTTTGTCGAATGAATTTGGGATTGATCCAAATGATAAATCCCTTTATTTCTTCCACGATTTTGATCAAGTTCAAGTCGGCGATTCTCGCGCTCTCTCAATGCAGGCGCAAATCAAAACTCCTGAAGGAAAGAAAATGGTCTTTTTAATTTTTGCTAACTCAATAAACCATCAAGCGCAAAACGCACTGTTGAAAATGTTAGAAGAACCATCAGCGCGCACTTATTTTTTCATGGTTTTACCAAGAGTTGATGGACTATTGCCAACTTTTAAATCTCGCGCTGTGGTCGTTCGCCACAGTTCAGTAGACGCTCAGACATCTTCAAACGCAGGACTCCCATCACTTTCAGACCTGCGAAAAAAAACAGTTGGTGATCGCCTAAAATTTGTCGAAGAACTTGTCAAAGAAATAAAAGATGAAAAAAGAAACAGGGTAGATGCTAGGCAATTAATTCAAAACCTAATTTTAGATTTTCAAAAAGAATTAGAAGAAAAACCTGATATTGAAAAAACTAAAGATATAAAAATATTGATGCAAATCGAGGATTATCTAGGCGACAGTGGCGCTTCGATTAAAATTCTTTTGGAAAGAGCCGTCCTTCTGTTATAATAGTCGACATATGATGTATCAATTTAATGATTTAAAAAATAATTTATCAAAGGTAAAAGAATGGTTTACAGGAGAGTTGGCAGGTATTAGAACTGGTCGTGCTACGGTTGCACTATTAGATTCTGTTCGTGTTGATTCATATGGTGCGCAAAGTCCACTTAACCAAGTCGCTGGTGTTGCCGTAGAAGATGCAAGAACAATTAGAATTAATCCTTATGACGCTAGTCAGGTCAAAGCAGTTGAAAAGTCTATATCAGATGCCGATTTAGGTGTTTCTATTTCAACAGATGAAAGAGGACTTCGGGTAATTTTCCCAGAACTTACTTCAGAGCGTCGTGAATTATTGGTAAAGCAGGTTGGAAAGAAATTAGAAGAAGCTAGAATTTCAGTTCGTAAAGATCGAGAAGAGGTTTGGAATGATATTCAAGAGAAAGAAAAAACAGGAGAAATGACTGAAGATGAAAAGTTCAAATCAAAAGAAGAGATGGAAAAAATAATTTCAGATTTTCAAAAGGAGCTAGAAGAATTAGCAGATAACAAAGAGAATGAAATAAAATCATAATGTCAGTATTAATTTTTATAATAATTTTAGGTGTACTTATCTTTGTCCACGAACTTGGGCATTTTTCTGTTGCGAAAAAATTCGGAATTAGAGTTGATGAATTTGCTGTTGGTTTTCCACCAAAACTATGGTCTTGGACAAAAAATGGAACAAAATATGCTCTTAACGCTATTCCGATTGGTGGATATGTAAAGATTTTTGGAGAAACTGCCGACGATGAAGCACTCAATCCAGAAAATAAAGACAGTTTTTTGAATAAATCTCGCTGGATTCAGGCAGCGGTTCTAGTGGCCGGTGTGGCTTTCAATATAATTTTCGCTTGGATTTTGTTCTCAATTTCTTTGATGGCAGGATTCCCAACAGTTGTTACAGATGAGAATAGGGCGAATATCCAAGAGTCATTTGTTGTTGTAACAAATGTTCGTGAAAACTCTCCAGCCTACGAAGTTGGGTTAAAATCAGGTGATCAAATCGTAGGTATTTCTCGTGACGAAGAAGTTTTAGGACTTGATGATATAACAGTTAATTCCATAAAAGAATTTATTTCGGTAGATACTACAACTTTACAGTTAGAAGTCGTCCGCGGTGGTGATACTTTAGATTTGAGTGTTGATCCTGAAGTCGGTGCAATTGACGACAATAATCCCGCGATAGGAATTGCCATGGCAAGAATTGGTGAGTTACAATTCGGATTCTTTGAATCATTTTGGCAAGGCTTCTTGATGACTGGAACAGTTATTAAAGAAATCGGAGTTGGATTCTACGGATTATTATCAGAAGTTTTCTCCGGTAATGGTTCTCTTGATAATGTTGCTGGTCCAGTTGGTATTGTTAACTTAGTTGATAGCGCTTCTAATTTTGGATTTGTTTATCTTCTAGGATTTACTGCATTCATTTCCATTAACTTGGCAATCCTAAATATATTTCCATTTCCTGCTCTTGATGGTGGTAGATTAATAATCGTTCTAATCGAAGGTGTAACTCGCCGCAGAATTAAACCATCAGTTGTAAATGCAATTAATGCTATTGGATTCATACTTCTACTACTCTTGATGTTGATCATTACCGTCAACGATGTCGTTAATTTGTTTTAATTAGTAATCAAAACTAAACATTATTTCAAATCAAAGTCTGCATTAATTTGCGGGCTTTTTCTTTACAAAATTTAAAAAATTGTTATATTTATTTGCGTAAGACCAAAGACAAGGGGCTTCACCAAAAGGTGAACTAAGACCTCTCGAGGTCGGCAAAAGTGAATCTTTAAAAAAGTGAAAATAAAATTTCGCTGAAGATCACTAAATACCGATACTCAATTATATTTCGACCTTGGTCTTACGGGTCGATTTTTATTTTTAAACAAAAAAATTATGGCTATTACCAAAGATAAAAAGAAAGAAATAGTTGAAAAGATCAAGACTATTACAGGAAAAGATTCTGTAGTCTTTATTAATTTCACAGGTCTTTCTGGAAATGAAACAGTGGATATGCGAAGCAAGCTTCGTGAAGCCGGTGTTTCTTATTATGTTGCAAAGAAAACTTTGGTGAAGAGAGCTTTTGACGAATCAGACGTAAAAGGTGATTTCCCAGAACTATCAGGAGAAATTGCTGTTGTCTACGCCGACGATTTGACTGCTCCAGCTCGTGAAATTTTTACTTTCCAAAAATCAACAGAAGGAAAAGTTGAAATTCAAGCAGGAGTTTTCGAAGGAAAATTCTTATCAAAAGTTGAGATGGAAGAGATTGCATTAATTCCTGGACATGACACATTGAAGGGAATGTTTGTAAATGTAATCAACTCTCCAATCCAAGGCTTTGTAATGTCACTTAAAGCAATTGCTGAAAAGCAAGAAGCAAAAGCTTAACAAGTTTTTTGTATATTTCTCTCTCAAATTGGTTTCGGACTCCGTTATATTTAAAAGGAAGTCCTGCAAAGATTTTCGATAGAAAATACAAAAAAACTAAATTAAAAGGTAACTAAAATAAAATTATGTCAGACGAACAAAAAAAAGATGAAAATGTAGAAGCTGCTGAAGAACAAAAAGAAGAAGCTCAAGCTCCTGCAGAAGAATCAAAAGAGGAAACTAAAGAAGAGGCGCCAGCTGAAGAAGCAAAAGACGAAGGTGCTGATGTTGAAGTTCCAGAAAAATTCAAATCAATCGTTGAATCAATTGAAACAATGAGCGTTCTTGATTTAAACGAACTTGTTAAATTACTAGAAAAGAAATTCGGTGTTAGCGCTGTTGCTGCTGCCGCTCCAGCTGCAGGTGCTGATGCAGGTGCCGCTGAAGAGAAAAGCGATTTCATTATCCACCTAGCTGATTTCGGTGCTCAAAAAATTGCCGTTATCAAGGTTGTTAAAGAAGTTGCAGGATTAGGTCTTAAAGAGGCTAAAGATCTTGTAGAATCTGCTCCAGCTGATATCAAATCAGGAGTAAAACCTGAAGAAGCTGAAGAGATTAAAGCAAAACTTGAAGAAGCAGGTGCTAAAGTTGAACTTAAATAAGTTCTTTAATTCTATAATTAGCAACAAAAAACCACGTCATCGTGGTTTTTTGTTTACCTCTAATAATAATCATCTAGAAGAGGTTGTCACTGATCTTGTGAATTTATTTGTTGTAATACTTTATAAAGCAGTTTATAATTCTATATATGTTTAATATGAAAATGCTTCATAAAATTTTTCTACTTTTATTTCTCTTTTCCATTAGTATTACAACACAAGTAGAAGCACAAATGGATACTCAATCAGAGTCTTTAGTAGATAGCGAATCAATCACCTCACCTTATTTAGATGTTACTGATCTAACTGAAGAAGTTATTTATGCAATATCAAATAATGAATGGGAATTATTTAAAAAAAATTTAAGCACTGAAGAGATTGAATTTCTTAAAAAAGATATAAGATTTTCGGGTCTATTTTCAGAATTAACCACGGAAGAAGTTATCTTTTCGCAAGGTGTTAATCTGGATGATGCTTCTAGGCAAACAGGTTTAACTAAAAAAGAATTACTTGACTTAGAACCTGAAGAAGTTAAAGAGATAAATTTTACTTATAATCCACCAGAAGCAGTTTCATGTTTTGACTATTACGAATTTGGGAGTGTGGAAGTCAACCTGTTCAATGAACTAGATACATTGGTTTACGGAAATGAATATAAATTTAAGGCTAGTGTGATAAATAAAAATTTTTATCCCGTTGTAGAAACTGATATATACGTTAGGCTATACAGAGAGCAACCGGATGAATATGATTCTCTACAAAATGGCGATCATATCATGGGTCAATTTTTGATAGCGGAAAATATTTCACTTGACTCGAATGAGATAAAAGAGATTGAATTTAATTTACTCCTGCCAGAAAAAATAAAAACGGGGCAATACTACATGGTTCCTTATGTTGTGTCGTCGGACCGATACAATATGTTAGGTTTAACCTTTACTGATGATATTAGTGGTCCAAAAATTCCACTAAAAATTAAAGGAGTATCTTCTGCAATTTATTTTGATAAAAATTCTGTTAGAAAAAATGGCAAGCCACATAGTTTCATTTCATTTTTAGATACCATGGTTAGAAAACCTATTCTTGTTGAAGTTGATGTGGTCAATGAGACAACAGAAGATACTCTTGTAGAGGTTGATTGGCGTCTATATAATTGGGACTCTTCAGACGAAGCCAATAAATTAAGTTCAGAAAAACTGGAGTACGAAATACAAGCCAATTCTACTAAAACAATATCATATACAATAGATAACGTTGAAGAATCAGTCTATATGTTGTCACCTTTAATTTCTAATAAATATGGAGATAATTTTTTAAATATTAGAATGCAAATTTATGATATTGATACACCTAGAGTTAATTATCCAGCAGTAACAGGTTATCCTTTGCAAAAAAATAAAGAAAACACATTCTTTGTCTGTCTACATAATACAGGAACAAGTCAATTTGTTGACGATGTTTTATTTGAAGCAGTTATTGAAGATGAAGAGGGAAATATAATACATCATTATTCTTACGATGGTAAAGTTCCTGTGGGAATGACGGGCTTCTCAGATTCTTTCATCCCCCAAGAAAATACAGAAAACTTTATAATAAAGACCAAGTTATTTAAAGACAGTATGCTTATTAGTGAAGATGAATTATATTACTCATGTGATGATATTAATTCTAATTATTGTGAAAATAAAAAAGATTTCAAATCAGGCCTAATTTATTTATTTTCTTTAGTGGTCATAATAACTATTGTTATTTTAATAATTATTAATTTTAGAAAATATGAATAAAGTTTTAAAAAATAAAAGAATTGTTCAGGTAATTTTAATGGTAATAGTTCTAGCTTTTTTTACTAATTACCAAAATAATACTTTAAAATCACTAGCAAATGTGGACATCACACAATATAAATTTTTCACCACAGGCAATTACGAAGATAATGACGGTATGATAGATCCTCTTACTAATGAGGTTGCGATACTGAATTTTCGTATGGATTGGGCATATTATGCAAGTTTGAAAAAAATTGATACCAATACCTATTTGGATAGTAGTTCAAGAGTTCAAGTAGGAGATACTATTGAAATAAGATTGAAAGACTTTGAAAATACAGATTTTGAATGGTATGCAAGAGGCGGTGCGGTGGATACGCCTTACGCTAAATTGGTGGATGGTCCTACATCTCCGTCTTATTGTAGTGATGATCAAAATAATGGATCTGCACACCTGAGAACTTTTAATGTTGATGGTGGTAATGTCTGGTTTACAAATTATGCAACAGTTCACGTAAAAAGACCTGACTTTTCTATCAAAAAAGTTTCTAGTGTTGGAAGTGCACAATTGGATTGTACAGATAGTGAGGATGGTAAAGTAAAGACATGCAAGGTTAATTCTGCTGGAGAAATTGCATTTAATGTAGATATTAGTCGCACTTCGACAGATGTATATTATAGTCATTATTCAGATGTAAATGGGTGTATAGGTCGTTTTATAGACAGGTTTTATACAGACAGTGAAACTATTTCAGTGAAAACCAATGCTTACAACTCATCAGAAGAAGAAAAATTATATTCACCGATTATTTATGCACCTAATCACGCTTTTTTTGGGGACAGTGTTGAATTTCGCATTGTTGCACTTGATGCTACTCCAGAAAATATCAATATAAGATTTGGAGCAACCAGTGGTTTATTATCAAAAGGTATACAAACTGATACTGATATATTTATGTATATTCCTGATTATCCCACATTAGATCGCGAATACACTCACACTACCACCTATAATAGTTCAGATTTCGGGCATATTGACAATTGGGACTCTGTTACAAATTACGTCAAGGTTTTGATTGAGGAAGAAGAAGGGCGTCGATCAGATTTCAAAGAACACAAAATAAATCTTTATGAAAAACCTGATCCTTATATTGAATTTGATGATGATGACAACACTGTTACGGTAGGAGATGATGTGAAAATGTTTTGGGGATGGGATATCAATAAAGGGAAGCCGGAATCGTGTGAATTAATAATTGAAGATTGGGAACATTTACCAATTACCTCTTCCTCACCTGATAACACTACCAGTGCAAATGCTTTTAATGTAGGGGACAATTATTATAGTGTCGAATGCGTACGTACTTTACCTAATGGAAATAGTTCTGTTGTTAAGACTACTTCTAGCCTTAAAGGTGTTGTCGAAGAACAGACAAAAGCAGAATGTAATACTGTAGTAAACAGAAAAATCGTAAATGGTAAAGATGATATCATTGATAATGAATGCGAGACTGGTAATCCAAAAGAATTCCAATCTTCAGGTAATGGTTGGTATTGGCAATGTGTTGTTAATGATGACTATGGTGTGTATGAAGATAATACTCCCAACGTTGAATGTAGTGCAAGTTGTGAAGATGATGAAATTATAGATATTAACGGTCAGTGTGTAGAAGATGATACGCCACCTCCACCAACACTTGAAAACCCAGTGATAAAAGAATTAGAATTTAAAGCAAACCCAAGAATAATTAACCCAAGGGAGTCTTGTAATTTGGATTGGGGTGTTGTAGCAGAGAACGCAGACTTAATCACTTGTACTATATCTTCAGATAATTCAAATGAAGCAGATTTAACATTATTTGATATAGGATATTATAATGGATATCAAACAATATCAGGAAAAACAAGAAATGAAGGAAGATTTAAAAATGTAGAAACTACAACCCAATACACACTGACTTGCACAGATTCAATCGGAGATATCTTAGACTCAAAAACAGCAAGATGCTCTATTAATCCTAACTTTATTGAATTTTAGACTCTTTTTTAAAAAAAAGTGATAAAATATAAAAATGATATCTAAAAAATATTTTTATTAATCACTCTTACGCTCGTCGCTTTGGCGGGGTCTTATTTTTTCTTCAATTATGTATTTTTTGGAAAAGTTGAAGCACCGGCAAATACAGAAAATGTACCAAACGAATCTAGCGAAAATCAAACAGATGATTTTGCAGACGAAAATAAAATAGACGATAAAAACTCAAACGAGCAACCTAAAGAAAGTAATCAAAATGGTGATAGTACACAGGATGATGAAAATTCCCAGAATACAACACCAGACAATAATGAAAACAACATAGAACAAGTCAGTTGCGGAACTTTTAGTTTATCCGACAGAGAAAGTATTTTTGGAAAGGAGCTTTGTTCGGCTGGGGATTTAGTAAATCGACCGGAAATAACTAATGATTACTGGACTTGGGAATGTGGCAATGCTGACACTTCTAAAGTTTGTAATCACCGTTGTCCACAAAGACAAATAGCAGCTAACGACGGTTGTTACGATATAACACTTACTATAGAAAATTACAATATTGACCCATTTAGGGTTTTAGAAGGGCAGAGTTGTACTGTTAATTGGGAAATTTATTTAGGTGATCCCGCCACCGTTGAAAATACAAAATGTTCATTGAGAACTTTGAAAGGAAATTCTGTTATCATAAATTCTTTTACTGAAGGACAGAACTCACAATCTTTTGGTATTAGTCCAAATGATTCATATAGTCTATTTTGTAGCTATAAAGTTGAGGAAACAGGTGAATATGGTCAAATTAAAACAGATTATTTTGAATGTCAGGAAAAATAACTAAAATATTTTTTTAAATAACTATTTCCCATATAGGCTTTATTTTGCTATATTAATAGCTATATGAGGCAATCAAAACTGTTTACAAAAACTCGAAAAGAAGCACCAAAAGATGAAGTTTCAAAGAGTGCTCAATTACTAATCAAAGCTGGATATATCAAAAAAGAGATGGCTGGTGTCTACACTATGCTACCACTTGGTCTTAGAACTTTACAAAAAATCCAAGAAATCGTCCGAAAGAATATGAATAAAATCGGTGGGGTTGAGATGAATTTAACCGCACTCCAAGACCCAAATCTCTGGGAAAAAACAGGTAGGTGGGACGACAAAGTTTTAGATGTTTGGTTTAAAACAAAATTGAAAAATGATACAGAAGTTGGCTTGGCGACAACACACGAAGAGCCGTTAACAAATTTAATGAAAGATCATATTTCTTCTTATAATGACTTGCCAGTTTACCCTTATCAATTTCAAACAAAGTTTCGAAACGAGTTGCGTGCAAAATCTGGAATTATGCGAGGTCGTGAATTTTTGATGAAGGATCTGTATTCGTTTTCTGAATCAAAAGAACAACATGATGAATTTTATGAAAAAATAAAAAAAGCTTATTTTGATATTTATGAAGAGTGTGGAATCGGCGATAAAACTTTTCTAACATTTTCATCGGGTGGAAGTTTCTCAAAATATTCTCACGAATTTCAAACTGAAACGGATGCGGGTGAAGATATTATTTACTATAGTCCTTCAAAAAAAATCGCTGTTAACGACGAGGTTTATAATGATGAGGTCTTGAAAGAACTCGGACTTGAAAAGAGTGAACTTGTCGAGAAAAAAACAGCTGAAACAGGTAATATATTTACCTTGGGAGAGCGTTTTTCTGAACCATTAGAATTAATTTTTGACACAAAAGAAGGGGAGAGGAAGCCTGTATTTATGGGTAGTTATGGAATTGGAATTGGGCGCTTGATGGGGGTTGTTGCTGAAATTTTATCCGACGACAAAGGACTTGCTTGGCCAGAATCGATTTCACCTTTTGATGTTCATTTGGTCAATGTATCTGGTGATAACGAGGATTCGGTAAAATTATCAGATGAAATTTACGAGCACTTAACTCAAAACGGTATTGATGTTTTGTATGATGACCGTAAAAAAGGTGTTGGAGAGAAATTGGGAGACGCTGACTTGATCGGTATTAGTAAAAGAATCGTCATCGGAGTTAAGGGTATAGAATCTGGTGAGTTTGATTTGTATAATCGTTTGAATGACAAAACTGAAAAAGTTTCAGAGTCGCAAATTATGAATTTGGAATTTATTAAAAAGAACGGCAATAACTAATATAAAATGAAAGGAATAGAAGACATAAAAAAATATTTTAATAATTTAACAAAAAAGTTTTCAAATGATATTGGTATCGATCTTGGGACTGCTAATACATTGGTTTATATTCCAGGTAAAGGTGTAATTATAAACGAACCTTCTGTTGTTGCTGTTAATCAAAAAACTGGGCAAGTAGTCGCTGTTGGGGCTGAGGCAAAACAGATGCTGGGTAGAACTCCTGCTCACTTAAAAGCTATTCGTCCGATGGTTGATGGTGTTATATCTGATTTTGAGGTTACAGAAGAGATGATTGCTTATCTACTTAATAAGGCACAAAAAGGTAACAAAAAATTACTAGGTCCTCGAGTTGTTGTCGGTGTTCCGTCTGGTATTACCAATGTTGAATCTCGTGCAGTGCGTGATGCAACCATTTCAGCAGGCGCTAGAGATGTCTTTATCGTTGAAGAGCCGATGGCAGCAGCAATCGGTGTTAGAATGCCGGTCCATGATCCAGTCGGTTCCATGATTATTGATATTGGGGGTGGAACAACCGATATCGCAGTTATCTCTCTTGGTGGAATCGTCCGCTCAAAAAACTTGAAAATTGCAGGTGATAAAATGAACGAAGATATTATAAATTATATTCGTGGAGAATTTAAAATATTAATAGGTGAAAAAACTGCCGAAGATATCAAGATTGAAATTTGTAAAATTGTACCAGATGGTGATGTTTTAGAGTCTACAGTTCGTGGTCGTGATTTAGTCTCTGGATTGCCTCGAGAAGTTATAATTACAGAGTCAGACATCAGAGAAGCGGTCGCTCAATCAATAGATACAATCATCGAATCAACTAGGGAAGTAATGGAAATAACACCTCCAGAAATTGTCTCTGACATTATGAAAAGAGGGATAAGTCTAACCGGAGGAGGTGCCTTAATCAAAGGGCTAGATGTTTTGTTGTCAGAAGAATTAGAATTGCCGGTTAGCGTATCTACAGATCCTTTAACTTCAGTTGCTAGAGGTACAGGAATTATTCTTGAAGACTTAAACAAATATAAAGATGTTTTAATTGAAAAAGAAGATGACTTACCACCGAAGAAATAAAAGAAAAATAAATAAAAAAGTTGTAGCAATAATTGTTATTTTACTACTTTTGTTTTTCTTCGGGTCAAGTATTAAAAGCTTGGTTCATATGGCTTCCGTACCAATCAATACAACAAAAAATATTTTAGTTACGCCTTTCAAGAGCTCTATTGAATACTTTAAAACAAAAAAAAGCCTCATCGATGAAAACGAGGAACTAAAAAATCAAAATAGAAGGTTGAGCATCGAAAACCTTACAATCGAATCACTAAAAAGAGAAAATAGCTCATTGAAAGAAATAGTTGATTTTAATGATGAAACTCAAGATTTTTTTGTTGCCAAGGTTATAAATCAGCCACCTTTCTCACCTTATGATACTTTTGTAGTTAATATTGGATCTAGTGATATATCTATAGGAGATAGAGTTGATAATTTCGGTGTAGCAATAGGTGAAATAGAAGAAGTTTATTCTAGAAGTGCTATTGTGCGATTATATTCTTCGCCGAATAAAAATATTTTTGTTAAATTGGCAGAACAGGAATTTGAAGCAGTCGGCATTGGCGGTGGTGGATTTTCAATAACTATTCCAAAAGATGTACAGATCGAAACAGACGAACCGGTTTTCTTAAATGAAAATCCTATCGGAGTCGTCGATGCTATCGAAAATGATCAAACAGGCGCGTTCAAAAAAGTTTATTTTAGATACCCCTTCAATGTTAATGATGTTAACTTCGTGCAAATATATAAAATTTAATTTATGTTAAATAGAATTTTATTTGGAATAGTGCTAATAGTATCCGCTTTTGTATTTCAATGGTGGATTACTTCGGTATTGGCTATTCTTGGTTTGTTTTATTTTAACAATTTATATGAAGTCATTTTCGTCGGAATAATTATAGACTCTTTATATGTAGGCAGTCAAAAGTTTTTCTTCTTTGAAGATTTTAATTTTTTGTTTACTATGGTAATGGTGGTCAGTTTTTTGGTTATTGGTAATTTAAAAACTAAATTTTTAATCTAATGAGTTTATTAAGAAAAAAACACGGTAGAATTTCTGTTGGTGGAAACATTGATCCAGATGAAATTTTTCTTGATTCAGAAAATTTGCCTGATTTCGATACTAATCAATTTGAAGGAAGAATTGAAAAGCCGATATCTAAAAAAACAATCATTGGTTTAGGTTTATTTTTTAGCCTTATCTTTGTTATTTTTGCTGGTCGAATTTGGAATCTACAAGTAGCTAATGGAGAATACTACAAAGAAAGAAGTGTTAAAAACAGTCTTAGGTATAATCTTATTTTTGCAGATCGAGGTAATATATATGATAAAAATAATATTCCTCTTGCTTGGAATAATCCAAGGAACCATGAAGCTGAATTTAGTACACGTGAATACAAAACTGATATCGGTCTGGCAACTCTTTTTGGTTATGTTTCGTATCCTAAAAAAGATTCCGCAGGGTTTTATTTTGAAGAAGAAATTTCGGGAGTTGATGGACTTGAATCAATTTATAATGATTATTTATCTGGAGAAAATGGATTGGAAATTGTTGAAATTAATGCTTTGAATGAAGTCGTTGACGACAGTACAACTGATAGTCCAGAAAATGGTGATGATTTATTTTTGACTGTAGATTATGATGTTCAAAAAGCATTTTATGATTCTATTAAAAAAACAGTTGATGAAAATGGATTCGAAGGTGGAGGCGGAGTTATTATTGATGTTCAAAACGGGGACTTGCTATCTTTGGTTAGTTATCCAGAATATAATTCTAATGCATTAAATGACGGCGATAACGAATTGATTAATAGTTATATAAATGACAGCCGGAATCCTTTTTTGAATCGAACTACTGAAGGGCTTTATACTCCAGGATCTATTATAAAACCATTTATTGCTCTAGCCGCATTACAAGAGGGTGTGATTAGTCCTAATAAAGAAATATTAAGTACAAAGCAAATGATTATTCCAAACCCTTATAATCCAGATCTACCTTCCGTGTTTACTGATTGGAAAGCTCATGGGATGGTCGACGTTCGTCGTGCTTTGGCGATGTCTTCAAATATTTATTTTTATCAAGTCGGTGGCGGATATAGTTCGCTTTCTCCATCTGAGCCAGGCTATAGTCAACAGACTCATTTTGCTGATCAAGAAGGATTAGGTATCTCTAGGATAGAAGAGTATCTGAAAAAATTTGGTTTCGGACAAAGAGTCGACTTGGAAGGTTTTAATAATAAGAATGGTACCATCCCAAATCCTGATTGGAAGAAAAAAACTTTTGATGATGAGTGGCGTCTAGGGGATACCTACTTTACTGCAATTGGACAATATGGTTTCCAAGTTACTCCAATCCAAGTCGCTCGTGCAATAAGCGCTATCGCCAATGGTGGAGAAATAATTGAACCAAGGATTGTTAAAAATTTCAAAGACTCTGGGGAAACCAAAAGAAAAATCGACATCAGCCAAGAAAATTTTGAAATTATTCGCGAGGGGATGAGAGATGCGGTGGAGTATGGAACAGCTAGGGGGCTTTCTTATGAAGATTTTAGTATTGCAGCCAAGACCGGAACCGCCGAGTTGGGCTCAACTAAAGACAAGGTTAACTCTTGGGCGACTGGTTTCTTTCCGTATGAAAATCCTAAATACGCTTTCGTTATTTTCTTGGAGAAAGGTGATCGTAAAAATCTAATTGGTGGAGTTTCAGCAGCTAGGGGATTCTTTGATTGGGCCCGTTATAACAAGCCTGAATTATTAGATTATTGACTATAATTTCAAAAAGAGTATAATCTCTTAACAAATAAAAGCTCTAGTTTTTTGTATTTTTCTAAAAAAATACGTAAAACACCTAAAAATAAAGCTTTTTTAAAATATTATTATGGATAAAGAATATTTATCAAAAGAAAAATACGAAGAATTAGGACGTGAACTTGATTATTTACGTCGTCAAAAACGTAAAGAAGTTGCGGAGCGTCTTGAATCTGCACGTTCTTTGGGTGATTTATCTGAAAATGCTGAATACCACAGTGCGCGTGATGAGCAAGCCGAAACCGAGGCTCGTATTGAACAACTAAAAGACTTATTAAAAAGAGCGGAAATCATCAAGCATGTAAACAAAGACAGCGCAGAAGTTGGCTCAACTGTTACTCTTCAAAAGAAAGGTGAAAAAGATAAAGTAGAATACACTATCGTTGGTAGCGAAGAGTCTGATTTGTCAGCTGGAAAAATTTCATATCAATCTCCATTAGGCGCTGCAATTTTAGGCAAAAAGAAAAAAGATGAATTTTCTTTCGAGACTCCAAAAGGTGTTGTGGAATATGTCGTTGTTGATATTAAATAAATAGCGACTTTTGTTAATTGCGTAATTGTTGAATCGAGACAAAAACGCTATAATCTATATTAATATGGCTTCAATAGAAGAACTAAAAAAAGTTCGAACAGAAAAACTTGAACAAATTAAAAAAGCTGGAATAAATCCTTATCCATCAAGTGTTGAGAGAACACATACTATTTCTGATTTAGATACTGATTTTGAAGGTTTAGTAGAAGCAAGACAACCAATAACTATTGTTGGTAGAATTATGTCTTTGCGTGGACAAGGGGCGATTTCGTTCGTTGACTTGTTTGATGGGACTGGTCGATTTCAAACACTTTTCAAAAAAGATAATAAGGTTGATTATACAGGTTCAGAAAATTTAGATACTGACATTGATGGCTTCGAATTTTTCCGTGATGTTGTAGATGAAAGTGACTTTATCGAAGTCACAGGAAATCTTTTTGTTACCGATCGTGGCCAAAAAACCGTCGAAGTTTCTGATTGGAGAATGGTTGCTAAATCTCTTATTCCAATTCCTGATGAACATTATGGGTTGAAAGATGAAGATGAAAGATATCGTCGTCGTTATCTTGATATTTTGCTTAACCCAGAAGTACGAAAAATGATCGAGCAAAAATCACGATTTTGGAATTCAATCAAAAACTATTTATTGGAGAGAAAATTTATAGAAGTGCAGACTCCTGTTTTGGAAAACACTACTGGTGGCGCCGACGCTCGTCCTTTTGTGACACACCACAATGCATTTGATATGGATGTTTATTTGCGAATTTCTGCAGGGGAATTATGGCAAAAGAAATTAATGGTTGCCGGATTACCTAAAACTTTTGAAATGGGTAGAATTTTTCGTAATGAAGGAATTTCATTTGAACACTTACAAGACTACACTCAGGTAGAATTTTATGAAGCTTATTCAGATTACAAAGCGGGAATGTTAATGGTAAAGGATCTTTACCGAACTGTTGCGATTGATACTTTTGGTACTACGGAATTTGAAATTGATGACAAAAAAGTTGATTTAGCTTCTGATTGGGAGATTTATGATTTTTGTAAAATCTTGGAAGATCGCTTTGGAATCGATGTTTTGTCAGCAAATTTAGATCAACTGATAGAAAAACTTGAAGAAAATAAAATTGATTTTGATAAAAAAGAAATTAATCTGGAAAAAGCATCGGACATGTTATGGAAATCAATTCGTCGCGAATATGTAGGCCCAGGATTTTTAATAAATGTTCCTGTCTATTTAGAACCGCTTGCCAAAAAAACTGAGAATGGAAAAACAGTAGAGAGATTCCAAGTCATTTTAGGTGGATCAGAAATGGGTAAAGGATTTAGCGAGCTTAATGATCCAATCGATCAAGCTGAACGCTTTGAACATCAAGAAAGTTTGCGTCAGGCAGGAGATGACGAGGCTCAAATGAAAGACACTAGTTTTGTTGAAGCACTAGAATATGGAATGCCACCAGCATTTGGTTTCGGTATTTCCGAGAGGCTTTTCTCAGTCCTAGCAGGAAAGTCAGTTCGCGAGACATCAGTTTTTCCATTGATGCGTCCGAGAGATGGTGAATAAATCTTAAGATAACAAAAAAATCTAAATAAAAAACCGCACATTTTTGTGCGGTTTTTTATTTACTTTTAAAAAAATAGTGCCCTAAACCAATTATTGAGAGAAGGTGTATTTGGGTTTAGAAAAGTGGATAACTGTAGTAGAAAAATGGAGCAAAGTGGGGTAAAATGGTAGATAAGTGGGATAAGGTGGGAAAATTATCAAACTTGAGAAATTAAGAAAATAACCAAACAAACCAGCATGTTAATTGGTGAATACAAACACACAATAGATGATAAAAAACGAATTTCACTTCCGAGTAAATTTCGTAAACAAGTTGGTAAGAAAATGATTATCACTCGTGGTCTAGATAAATGTTTATTCGTTTATCCAATGGCGCAGTGGAATGAGATTTCTAAAAAGTTTGGTGATTTAGGGTTAGGACAAGCAAATCGTCGTGACTTGAACAGATTCATCCTATCTGGAGCAACCGAAGTATCAGTTGACTCAGTTGGAAGAATCTTGATCCCAGAATACTTGAAAAAATTCGCAAATATTAAATCAAAAGTAGTCTTTGCTGGAGTCTACAACAGAATTGAAATTTGGGATGAAGCATCTTGGGATAAATACACTAACAAAGTTATGAAAGAAGCCGACGACATTGCTGAAAAACTTGGAGATATTGGCGCACTATAAGACATGCATAAATCAGTTCTTTTAAAAGAGGTTATAGAAAATTTACAAATCAAAGACAATAATATTTTTGTTGATGCAACTTTGGGTAATGCTGGGCACACCAAAGCAATCCTAGAATCGGGCGTAACTAATTTAACGGTAATAGGAATTGATGCAGACGAGATTGCAATTGAAAAGTCGAGGGAAGTGCTGGAACCTTGGCAAACAAACAATCAAATTCTGCTTGAAACGACATACTTTGACTCTCTAGATAAAATTCTAGAAAAATATCAACTTAATTACATCGACAGAATATTATTTGATCTTGGGTTTCGTAGCGATCAGGTTGATGATCCGACGAGAGGTTTCTCATTTTTAAATGAAGGACCACTTGATATGAGCTTTCAAAGTTCAGTTGGTTCTGTTTCTGATCTGAGTAAGAGAGAAAATAAGTTAACTGCTTCTGAAATTGTTAATGAATGGCAAGAAGAATCATTGGCTGACATTATTTACGGTTTTGGAGGAGAAGGATTTTCTAGGAGAATTGCAAAAGCAATCGTCGAAGCCAGAGAGAAAAAGGCCAGAGAGGAAAAGGGAGGCAAAATTGAAACAACTACTGAATTGGCAGAAATTATTAAATCTGCCGTTCCAGTTTTTTATCGAAGAGCGAAAATTCATCCTGCAACTAAAACTTTCCAAGCTCTTAGAATCGCCGTCAATTCTGAACTAGAAAGATTCAAGACAGCTCTAAACATTGCTTATGAAAAGTTGTCGCCGACTGGCAGGATTGCCGTCATTAGCTTTCACTCTCTAGAAGACAGAATCACCAAAAGATTCTTCAAGGAAAAAGCCAAAGCAGGCGAAGCGAAACTTATCATAAAAAAACCTATAACCGCCACTAAAAAAGAAATCACTGAAAATCCTCGCGCCAGAAGTGCCAAACTCCGAATAATTGAGAAACTTTAAAACTAACTTTAAAACCTAAATAATAACCCACTCAATCAAATGAAAACTCGCAAATTAAAAATAAAATTAAATCAAATTAGATTAGTTCAAATGACTTTCTTGGCTATTATCTTCTGTATTTTAAGCTATATCTATATGGTTAATGCAATTACTTTTGGAATAGCCCAAAAATCAAAAGTTGTTGATCAGATAGCTATCACTAATTCAGAAATTAGCGACTTGGAGCTTGAAATAATTGAAACCAAGGAAAGTATCAATCGAGAACTTGCTCTGGAATACGGACTAACTCAACAAATTGAAAACGAAACAATCTTTGTGTTACGTGGAGAAAATACAAGATTGACATTCAATGACTAGTGTAATGAATAAAAGAACTACAAAAAACGCTATTGTTAAATGGAGAGTTTATTCATCTTTAGCAGTCTTTTTGCTAGTGTCTGTGGCGATCGTTTCTCAGCTTTATAGAATTCAAATTGTTCAAGGTGAGAGTTATTCTATTAGAGCAGAAAATCAGCACATTAGACCTAATACGAATGTTTTTGATCGTGGGTCTATTTTTTTTACAAACAAAAATGGTGACAAAATAAATGCGGCAACTTTGAAAACTGGATATACAATCGCCATTAACCCAAGTTCATTAAGGAATCCAGAAGATGTTTTCAATAATTTAAATTTTTATCTAGATTTGGATATAGAGTCATATCTTGATATGGCAGGAAAAGTAGATGACCCATATGAAGAGATTGCTACCAAAGTTCCTTATGATGTTGGACAAGAGATAAGAAAACTTGAAATGAGAGGAGTTTTGCCATTGCGTGAAAATTGGCGCTTTTACCCTGGTGGTGATTTAGCATCTCATGTAGTTGGGTTTATGTCTTATATGGATAATGAATTATCAGGTCGTTATGGATTGGAAAAACAATACAATCAAATCTTATCTAAGGATAATAACAATATGTTTAGTAACTTTTTTGTAGAAATATTTTCAAGTGCTAAAAATGTTGTAGAAAGGGAAAATGATAAAAGTGGTTCGTTGATAACAACAATCAACCCAGAGGTTCAATCTTTTGTTCAAAAAGAAATGATTGAACTTAATGAGAAGTGGGATTCAAAAAAGACAGGTGCAATCGTTATGAATCCTCAAAATGGTGAAATTTACTCGATGGCACTTTACCCGACTTTTGATTTGAATAGTTTTGGAGAAGTAGAAAATGCCTCTGTATACAGAAATGATTTGGTCGAAAATGTTTATGAGATGGGTTCTATTGTAAAGCCATTAACGGTAGCTATTGGACTAGACACTAAATCTATTACAGCGCAGACAACTTATAATGATAAGGGTTCAGAAACTATGGATGGCTATACGTTTTATAATTATGACAAGAAAGCGCGCGGAGTTGTCGATATGCAACAAGTTTTAAATAAATCTTTGAATACAGGTGTTTCTTTTATCGTCCAACAAGTTGGTAATGAAAAATTTGGTGATTACATGAAAAAACTTTTCAAAAACAAAACTGAAATTGATTTGCCTAATGAATCATCTTCTCTAATTGCGAACCTAAATAGCAACAGAGATATCGAAAATGCCACCGCATCATTTGGACAAGGAATTGCCATGAGCCCCGTTTCGATCACTCGCGCCCTGGCAAGTTTAGGAAATGGTGGTAAGCTAGTTCATCCGCACCTAGTAAAAAAGATTGAATATAATTTAGGTTTTTCAAAAAATATTCAGCAAAACGATCCAGTTCAAATTTTCGAGCAGGAGACTTCTGAAGAAATTACAAGGATGTTGGTTAATGTTGTCGATGAGGCACTGCGAGGTGGGGAAGTTGCATTGAACAATTATAGTATTGCAGCCAAGACGGGGACTGCTCAGATTCCTAGCCCTGATGGCGGTTATTATGATGACAAGTTCCTACACTCATTTTTCGGATATTTTCCTGCCTATGACCCGCAATTTATAGTATTCTTGTATCATATAGAACCACAAGGTGCAGAATACGCATCCGAGACATTAACAGAGCCATTTATGGATATAACAAAGTTTCTAATAAATCATTACGATGTCGAGCCAGATCGTGATTTAACACAAATAAGAGATGAACAACTAGAATAATATGAAAACAATTTTCAAAAACATTATATTTTTTATTTTAAAGATTGAAGCGCAATTGGTGCTTTTGCGATATCGACCAAAAATTGTGGCGGTGACTGGAACCGTAGGAAAAACGGCGACCAAGGACGCTATTTTCCACGGGCTATCATCTAATCTGCATGTGCGCAAAAACAATAAAAGTTTGAATAGTGAAATCGGGGTTCCACTAACGATTCTGGGATTGGAGAGTGGTTGGAATAATCCAATGCACTGGCTTAAAAATATTTTTATTGGTTTTGGGCAGATTATTTATGTTTCGAAATATCCAAAATGGCTGGTTCTAGAAACTGGCGTTGATAATCCAGGGGATATGAAAAAAACGGCTAGTTGGCTAAAGCCTGATGTTGCTGTCGTCACTAATTTCGCCAAAGTCCCAAGTCATGTCGAGAATTTTGATTCACCCGAAGATGTGATGGAGGAAGAGGGAAGTTTGATGAATTATCTGCGTCCTGATGGAATTTTGATTTTGAATGCTGATGATGAAGATGTTATGAAACTTAAGAGTAAGTCTAAAAACAAAGTCTATACTTTTGGGACTGATGATGCCGATTTGATAGCTACTAATTATTCAATAAATTACACAGGTTACGATGAAAATAATCCCGTCGCCGAAGGAATTTCATTCAAGATAAATTACAAAGGAAATTCGATTCCAATAAATATTAACGGAGTGGTTGGCGATCAATTTATGTATCCAGTTCTAGCCTCTGTCACAACCGGAGTTGCTTTGGGGATTTCTGCGGTTGATATCTCTACTGCTTTTTCATCTATCAAATTTGCCCCTGGTAGGATGAATTTATTAAAAGGCAAGAATGACACTTTGATTATTGATGATACTTATAATTCTTCTCCAATTGCTGCCAAGAAAGCATTAGAGACACTGGCGCAAATCGAGACACACGGAGCGAGGGTGGCAATTCTGGGGGATATGTTAGAGATTGGTCATTTCTCTGCTAGCGAGCATAGAAAGATAGGGCAATTGGTGGCAAAGCTTGGGATTGATATTTTGATAACGGTCGGATTCAGGAGCGAGCACACAATGGAAGAGGCGATCGAAAGCAGAATGGCAAAGAGTAGGGTTTTCCATTTTGAAAAGTCCGAAGACGCGATTGATAAAGCTAAAGAATTTTTGCACGCTGGCAATGTTATTTTGGTAAAGGGTTCACAGGGAATTAGGATGGAGAAGGTTTCAAAAAGCATGTTGCACGATGAGGAGAATGCTAAAAAAATGCTTGTCAGGCAAGAGAAAATTTGGGAGATGAAATAGCGCATCAAAAAATATTATCTCTCTCGTTCCCGTCCTCGACCTGCTTTTGTAAAGGTCTAAAGACCTATGACAACGCAGGTCTGCGGAGGAATTCGATAGATAATATTTTTTGATGCTATACTGACCCCCCCAACTATTTTTACAATAAAATCGGTAGAAAATGTTATAAAATGTGGTAGTATTTTTCTAAGTTAAAAATGATAAATGAAATGGCCCTATCGTCTAACGGCTAGGACGCAGCCTTCTCAAGGCTGAAATCGGAGTTCGATTCTCCGTAGGGTCACAAAAATAATGAGGCGGACACGAATGTGTTCGCCGATTATATTTTTGTAGACACTACGGAGAGATCGAAAGGCGGAGACGAAAAGTTTGGAGCAAGCAATAGCGAAGCGAAAACTTTTTGTCGAGCCGGGGTCGCGAGCACTTAGTAGAATTCGAGCCGAAACATATTATTTTTAAAGATGAGGCGAAGAATTATACTTAGTGACTTGTGACCGATTCTCCGTAGGGTCACCATGTCGAGATATCTCTCGAAAAGGTTTAATTTTTGCTATAATAAAAACATGAAAGAAAATATACCAATGCCTTCAGGAGAATCTGAAGAAGAAATTAAGTTAAAGAGAGTTAAAGAATTAGCAATCGAATTATCTGAATCTATGGAAACTTTTCCTTTTCCAGGTATAAATCAAGAAAGTTATGACAGACTTAAGACTGAAGAAGAAGAGTTTCCAGGTTTTGCAACTCCTATTGATGAGTTAAATGAAAAATTTAATCAAAACGGAATAAAGATTGTCTTAGGTAAGACTATATCGTCAGGAAACATAATGGTGCTTCCTTCAAATAGCGATGATCTTGATGATAATTTAAGATTGAAGCATTTAAATAAAAACAATATATCAGATACAAAATTACTTGAATTACTTGAGCTATGCGGTTTTTAATTTTTAATTCGAACTCGAGACGGCTCACACGTCAAAATAACATTACCCTAAGCTGTTTTAGTTTTGAGATAGTGTCTAACCTCAGAAACATATTGCAGTCATTAACAGATTTGCAAGACGAGAATATTTAATAAATATAGAGTAGATTACTCATGTCTGCTATAATCAGTTTATGAAAAAAACCAAAAAATTTCTTATCATTTTAATAGTGTTTGTAGTTACTTATTTAATTATAAGTACTATTCTTTTCTTTAAGGATGAGGGAATTGTTTTTAATTTGGATCAAACATCTGTTGTTAAAGAAATAAGATCATTAAATCGTATTGAGACAGCTTCTTTTAATATCGAAAAGATAATTGAAGCAAGTACCGAGTCTAACGCATTCAAAGATCTATTGTTTGGAGACAAAATATTACTTATTGCACATGCAGAAGTAATAGCGGGTTTTGACTTTGCACAATTAGATCAAGATGATGTAAGAATAAGAGGAAAAAAATTAAGAATAACTCTACCTGAGCCAGAAATTTTAACTACAAGATTAGATAACGAAAAAACTCGTGTCTATGATAGGCAGATGGGAATCTTAACAAAAGGGGATTCACAATTGGAATCAGAGGCTAGATTAGCAGCAGAAGATTCAATTAAAGAAGCAGCATGTCAAAGTGACATTTTAGAAATTGCTTCTATTAATGCGGAAAAACAATTGAAGTTATTGTTTAGATCAGTTGGGTTTGAAGAAGTAACTATAATAATTCCTGAAGGAGATTGTTGATAACGAAAAAGTTTAAAATTAGTCAGGGTTCGAACTCGATTCGATTCACCATGTCGTGTGAACGCTCGAGAAGAGGTTAATGTTTTGATATAATCAAAAAATGGAAAAAATACCTAATTTAAATAATCGACAAGATAGAAAAAAAGAATTAATCGAAACAATTGATCAAAAAGTTGATTTCATCGAACAAGGTTTAAGTGACATAAAAGAAAAATCAATTTCATTAAACTCTAAAGATTTTAGTAATTTTTGTGATGATTTTTTGGATAGAATTTACAGTCAAATGCCAGAGACTTATCAAAAATTTCAGGAAAAAAATGATTTTGAAAAAGAAAGATTAGATTTAGAACGAAAGATAGACACACTGAGATTAGAATTAAAAAAATTATTACCTACAGATTATATTGATTCAAATGACTGGTTAGAGGATGAAGACGAAGATGTTTTAGAAGAAATTGAATTGAATAATGTTATGCACGATTTGATGTATATAATAGAGCCTGAAAGTAATGTGTGGGATAAATTTGGTGAGAATAAGAATAAGATAAAATCAATTGTTGAAGAATACAAGAATTTTAGTGAAGTTTCTGATGAAATGAGTGATATTTATATAAGCAAATATATAGATAAGAAAAATGACGATGTTGATTTTTTGGAAGCATTTACAAAGACTATAGATATGCTTAAAAATAAAAAAATTATCGTTGAAAATGAGTTAGAGGTATTTAATCAAGATTCTCATGAGTATAAAAAAAATCTAGTACATCGTTATCTTGATTTTGAGCTTGATAACGAATCACTTGATCAAATTGAGATAAAATTTGAAGGTACAGACATCATTATTTATGTAGATGAAAAAATATGGAGTAATTATAGAAAAACTGAAGGCGGGATTCATGTCAGTAGGACTCCGTATTCTTTTATTTGTCTTGATGAAAAAAATTCAGATATTGTAGATTTAGTTGAAGAACATGAAAAAAATCACAATTATTTTGAGGAAGTAAAAGGTAGTATTTCCGTATATTCAGATTCTTTTATAGGAGCAATAAATAATAAAATTGATAGAATTTTATCTTTAGAAAAAAACAATACCCCTGATGTTATTATTGAAAATGAATCTAGGGTATTATTGAATACAATAAAAGAGTATCCTAAAATGTTAGCTTCTGAAATTTTAGCTGATAGTAGCTTGGTAGCATCAGGTGATTTTGAGGGGTTTTGTAATCACTTTAAAAACACTTACCGTGATTTTAATAAGTATTTAAAAAATCTAAATTTAGAAGAAGGAAAATATAAAGAAATAAAAAAAACTATTGTTGAGCTAGATATAAATTTTAAAAAGATTTTAACTAATTTTAGTAGATCAGCTTTTATTTCTGAAAGGTTGGATATGAATAATAAATTTCAATCATTAATTATTCTTTTCCCTAATAATTCAGAAAAAATATTACGATATTTTAAAGATAAACATCCAGATGAAACTGATTTTTTGAAGATGGTTCACGATTCTATTCATGGTGAAAATCTTTTTGAGAAGAAGTCAAAGGAAGAAAAGCAATTAATGGAAATTTTCGGCATGAATAAGCATATAACAAAAATCTTCAAGGCTGACAACATAGACAAATTTTTAGATTATTATAAAAGACCTGAAATAGAAAATTTATTAACAGAAGAAGATAGAGTAAAAATTAAAGAGGGGTTTATTTTATTAAGAGAAGAACTTTGGGCTGATTGTGACCTTATTTTTAATGGGACTTTCTCAGACACTAATTACGAAGAGGTAGATAAATATGTTCCTAAATTTAGAGCGCTTGTTGAATATTTAGATATAGAAGACAAAGATGAGGCTGTAAATACACTTATCAGAAATTATATTCTAAGACAATTTATATCTGCTGTAGATAAAAATGATTTAATAGATCTAAAAAATATCTTAGAAAAATCTGAGTTAAAAGACCTCTATGCGAAAATCATTAAGTCTGATGAATTTATAAAGGATGTTGAAGATAATTTACCTGATAATAAAACGCTCGATAGTTTGCCAAAAGAATTTATTGGGTTAATGAGATAATAAATTAATAGATGGAAAAGACCAATACTATATCAAAAATAATTTCATCTCTGTTCGTTATTTTATTCATTGTTTTTTTAGTGTGGGTTTTTAAAAATATTGATTCTTTGTCTGTTTCTCAAGTACGTGAATATATCGAGTCATATGGAGTCTTGGGGCCAATTGTTTTTATGTTGTTTTATGTTCTAGTGATCGTCTTGATTATACCAAACACTCCATTCACTTTGCTTGCCGGGATTATGTTCGGTTTGTTACATGGCTTTATTTATACATTGGTTGCAGCAACGGTGGGTGCAATAATAGCTTTTTACATAGCAAAGTATATTGGACTAAATTGGGTGAGAAAGCTTATTAAATATAGATCAAAAAAAATAGAAATATACAATGAAAAAATAAGAGCAAACGGATTTCTGACTGTTTTTTTAACCCGAATCACCCCCTTTATGCCTTTTAAGATGGCTAATTACATGTTCGGTCTATCAAAAATAAGAACAAAAGACTACATTCTAGGAACCTTTTTAGGAAAAATGCCAGAATTTTTTATTTTTGCATATTTAGGCGCCTCTCTCGAATCATTTTCTGTTTGGCGAGCGCTCGGTGCTATTGGGGGATTCCTGATACTTTTTGCTATTGGTTGGTATTGGAATAATTTTTATGGCGATAAAAAAATAATAGATTAAATTAAATAAAAACCCTCGAACCATATGGTTCGAGGGTTGAGTTTTTTATCTTACGAATTTTGTGCTTACCAATTAATTCTTGGTAGGCTAACCGGGGGTGTCTTTACGACAAATTCGTCTTTTGCAATCGCTTTGAAGACAATTTCTTCATTGCGTTTGCAATGGGCTTCTGCCAACTCCCAAATATTTCGCGGGATTTGGTTTTCCCTTAGGTCAACCATAGTGTAACCTTCAGGAATGAGATGTCTACCACCACGGGAATTGCGGATGTATCCCCAAAACCACTGGTCTCCGATATTTCTACCGTTGAGTCCAACCAACATATTGTCAGTGTCTTTTTGGTAGGCAAACATGAGACCGTAGTCAGACTCTCTCCACTCGATATTTGGAAGATATCCATTATGATGAGTAACTTCACCTGTATTGGTGTTGAGATATGAGTGAAAAGTCTCTGAGTGTATTGGATTGATGATATCATTTTTGATGACACCTTCAGTTTTGAATTCGTAGAAACTTGCGGTTGCAAGTATGGTAACGATTATAGTTATAATGTGCTTCATTTTAATCTTGGGTTGAGTTTATACTTTTAGGCTTAGAAAGCTCTATTAAAATAAAGCACTTTAAGCCAAAAAGTATCCCCAATTTCTATTCTTATTATACTAGTAAAAATAGATTTTGTCAAACAAAAAGCACCACTAAAAATGGTGCTTTTGAAAATCTACTAAAGTATGTCCTCCGCACTACACCTGCTCCTCAAGCGCTTGCTTTGCCTTTTCAACAGCTGCTTCGGCGTGTTCGATTCTAGTTTCAGCTAATGCTATAGCATCTGCGTCGTTATTTTCTTCGGCGACTTCTTTATTTTCGTTCGCTACTCTTAGTAACTCTTCTGCTTGTTTTAATCTTTCTTCTGCTAATGCTTTTAGGTCTTCTGGTGATTGACCAAGTGTATTTATTTTTTCCATATTCATAATAATAATTATACACTCTGTTTGGAAAAAATTCTATAAATCTGTGCAAATTATTTCGTAAACTATTTCACAATCTATGTGATAGAATTTGATTAATTGTGACTGATAAAGAAAATCTAAAACTTAAATTAGCATATGTTCCTGGGCTAAGAGGAGTAGTTTTGAGTGAAATAAAAAATAAAACTAATTTTGAAATTGTTGGTGAAGACAAGGACGCTTTTTATATTGAATACATGGATAATTTTGAAGAGGTCAAGATATTAAAAACAGTTTCTAGAGCTTATTTAGTTGATAGAAGTGCAAACTACAATCCATTTTATATATCAAATCATAAATCAATTTTGAGCGACTTGATAAAAATTGTGAAAAGCCATAACGAAGCGAACTCATTTAAAAGCTTTAAAATTAATTGTGCCGGTTCTGATTCTAAAGAAATTTTAGAAATCAAAGAATATATTCGTCACGAATTCGCCGTCGGAGAAAAAGATGAAGCTGACTTGAAAATATACATAGCAAAAAAAGATGAGGCTTGGGAAGTTGGAATTCAGATAACATCGAGACCGCTCTCTTTGCGAGAGTATAAGGTTAGAAATATGAGCGGGGCTATGGATCCTACAATTGCTTATTCATTGAATTATTTGTGTGAGTTGGAAAAATACGAGACATATTTAAATGTTTTCTCTGGAAGCGCTACTTTGATGATTGAGGCAGGGTTAAACTATGATAATTTAGAAAAAATAATTGGTTTTGACAACAATAAAGAGCACTTGTCTTTATCGGTTCAAAATATCAAAAAGGCAGGACTTATCAAAAAAGCCAATGTCAAAGAATTTGATGTTAAGGATCAGCCGGATTTGGGAAGTTTTGATGTTATAACTTCAGATCTACCTTTCGGGATGTCTATTTCTAAAGGTGAAGATTTGGAATCGCTATATAAAACTTTTATTGAATATTGTGAAAAGCATTTAAATGAGGGTGGTAGATTAGGTGTGTATACTAGCCAATTCAAAATATTCGAAAGTTTAATTTCTCGCTCAAATTTTAAATTAGAAAAAGAAGTTAAGATTGATTTAATCACTAATGAAAATGAATATTTGCCGGTAAAGATTATGGTGTTTGGTTTGGGAAATTTAAAATAGTGAATTAAATATTTTTTGTTATAATTTGAGGGATATGAATTTTTCTAATGCTTCTAAAAATAAACTAAAAAAGGATTTAGGTTTTACATTGATAGAATTGTTGGTGGTTATTTCAATAATTTCTTTGTTATCTACTATTATCCTTTCTTCAATTAATGATGTAAGGGCAAAAGCGCGTGATACTCAACGAATACAAGAATTAAAAGAGGTTCAAAAAGCTTTGGAGTTGTATTATTTTAAATATGGCTGTTATCCAAAATCATCTAGTAATGCATCAGGCGCAAGTAGTCTTTCCAATCCTTGCCCCACTGGAAATTCCGCTTTGGTAGCTACTACTTGTTCTTCAAATAATACTTATTTTAATAATTCATTAAAAGTATTAGTAGATGCTGGGTATTTAAGTAAATTACCCGTAGACCCTATAAATGAAAATCGTGGTAGTAAAGAATATTGTTATAATTACACAAGACATGAGCCGGCAACATCCGCTTATTATTGTGGTGATCTTAGTAGAACAGATTATAATTATTCAATCAGTTTTTCTGTAGAAAATTCTAATTTTGATTTGTTGGAAAGTAGTGTCTATGATTATTGTATGGTTGGTGACATATATTAATAATAAAAAACCTAAAATCTTTCTAAATTTTTTTCTTTCCATTTCTTAAAAATCTCATACAATCACCAATGTTATGAGAAAATTTTTAAGATCAAAAATACATAAAGCAACTGTGACCGATGCTAATGTCGAATACATTGGCTCAATCACAATTGACGAAAATTTATTAGATAAGGCAGACATGCTACCAGGCGAAAAAGTTTTAGTCGTTAGTAATACATCTGGCGCGAGGCTTGAAACTTATATTTTAAAAGGGGAGAGAGGTTCGGGTGAAATATGTGTAAACGGAGCAGCGGCACATTTAATCAAAAAAGGTGAAGAAGTCATCATTATAACTTTTGAAAGCGCTGAGACTCCACCAAAACAAAATTGTATTTTAGTCGATAGAGATAATCGATTTGTAGAATATTTGGTCAAATAAAAATACCTGCTCAGTGATACTGAGCAGGTATGACACCAGGAAACTCTGCTTGGAAAAGTTTGACCGCTTGTTTGCGCTCGCGCTCTTCCTGTAGATCTCTCCTCAGGGCCTCCCGAGTTCTTTCGTTGCCGATGTTCTCGAGAGTTAGAGGTTTGGAGGCAGGTTTTGCCTTTGGGTGAGTTCGTCGTCCACCTTTACGAGGGCGACGATTCAACTCTTTGCCGATCTCAGAGAAAAGTTCTCGTCTGAAATCATCATAATGAGAGTTCAAAACCCATTGCCCAAAGACTTTGATGATAGCTTTTCGTCTTTCTTGACGGAAAACTACATCTCTCTGGTTCGACGATAATTTGTGGTAATCATCTCTTGAGCGCATTTCGTCCATGAGAATGTTACCAACTCGTTTAACTTTTTCTTGGTCCAAAATTATTTCCTTTCTTTTTGAATGTTGTGTGCAGGTTCAGTTATATATTATACAACTTAAATATATAAAGTCAATA
>JAACPR010000014.1 GCA_009995365.1 Candidatus Parcubacteria bacterium
CTAGTGCTGAATGATAAAAGGATTACTCTCCTACAGGAGTAGGCATCAGACTCTCATCTTCATCGGTAACGACATCTAGATATACGAAGCCGTCTTTGAGAATTAATTTACTCTTCAAGTTGAGGAGTATATTTCTTTTCTCTTCAATAGAACCATCGAGAAGTATGTATTTAATATACTTTTTAATATCAACATCTTGCTCCTCTGCATCCGTGTACATTGGTGGTTTACCCATAACATCACAATTGAATCGATGGATGCGTTCAACTTCTTTCTCAAACTGACCACGAAGTCCAAGATCATCGAGTGATAATTTATCAACTAATTCACGAAGTGACTGAATAAGGTACTCTTCACGAATATATCTGATTTTGCATGATGGATCTTTGGATCGTGTGCATCCATAGTAAACGTATCGAGCGATGGATCCGTCTTTCAGTGCTTTGAACTTTTCTTCTGCTGTTACATTTCCTCCACACAAACCGCACTTCATTAGCTTGGTGTAGGCAAAGTTCTTCTTATACACATACTGCAATCTCTTCTTTGCATCGGTCTGCTCTCGCACCTGATCGTACAATTCTTTTGTGATAAGTGGTGTATGTATTCCTTTGTACCAATTGCCACTTTTTCTTGGAAACTCAAATTCACCATAATAAAAAGGTGTACATAAGATTTTTTGTATTGTACTCATTGCTAAGTGCTTGTTGTTTTTAGATCTGAAATCTAAATCATCACGAAGCCATCTTCTAATTCTCCTATGACTCCAACCTTCTGATGCAAGTTGAAATATTTGTTTAACTACATGAGCACGAATAGGATCAATGACGACATGACCCTCTTTACCTCTCGTCATGTTGTTCAAATATCCTGTGGGTGCAACTGTGGGTCATAATCCCATCTCAACTTTGGTACGTAGACCACGCTTCACATTAATACTCTTATTATCGTTTTCAAGTTTCGCTTGAGAACCAAGTATCATGAGTAAAAACTTTTCATTCGGCGAATTACTAAACTTTTGATTATAGGTTCGTATTTCAACTAATAATTGACTATCCATCAGATCAACCAACACACCAAGATCTCCAGCATTTCTACTAAGACGATCAGGATTCCATGTAAGGATGGCGTTGTATTTGCCATTGCGTAGTTCTTCAATCATCTGATTAAAGACAGGACGCTGACCTGAATTTTTTGCAGAGTGAGCTTCTGTTCGCATTGCAACGACATAGAGATTATCTCTTTCTGCTATTTGCTTCATTTCCTTAAGCTGTGAATCAATAGACAAAGCTTGCCGTTCTTCGTCTTCCATTGATTTACGAGCATAAAGACAATACTTAATAACGGGAAGTGGTTTATTTGGTAAGGTCGCATTTCCCTCAGACCTTTCATTTATATTATTCATACACCCAAACTCTCTAAAAAATGAGAGTCTAAGTCAAACAAAAAAGAGCGAAATAAATCGCTCTTTTTTGTAACTTGATAGGTTTGTGGGTCGCACTAATTACATAAGTAATTAGGTCATGTATCTACCAAGTTGTCAATGCGGAGAGTATGGGATTCGAACCCATGAAGGGCTATAAACCCTTACCTCGTTAGCAGTGAGGCGCTTTCGACCACTCAGCCAACTCTCCATATATCAAGTAATTACAGACTAAATTACTTTCTAAAACTTTTCAATATTTTTATTCTATATTAGAATACTCAATATATTAAACATAATTATCATTTAACACAAATTTTATGGAATACGGATTAACAACATTGATGAGTGCAGATTTTGGAGGAGCCGTTTCGATAGTATTTTTAGTGGGACTAGTATGGACGCTCGCATGGACAGGTTGGGCGCTTTGGATTGCAGCAAAAAAAGATTCAAAGCCTTGGTTCGTTGCTTTACTCGTTCTGAATACTTTTGGAATTTTAGAAATCTTGTATATCTTTGTCTTTAGTAATTGGGGAAAAATAACAAGAGATGAGGGATTAATCAGTGAAGCTGAAATTAAAAAAGAGGTAGAAAAAGTAAAAACAGAAAAATCATCAGAAGGAAATTCAGAAGAAGTAAAAAACTAGTGAGCAATAACAACTGAAATTACAAGGGAAGCGCCGGACTCTAAAAGAGTCCGGCGCGCTTCTTTTATTGTGGCGCCAGTTGTTGTAACATCATCAACTAAAATAATTTTCTTGCCGGTAATTTTTGATTTGAATTTTTCTCTGACCTCAAAAACCCCTTTCAATTTCTCTAATCTTTCAGCTCGACTACTCCATGATTGTTTTTGAGTGTATTCATTCCTTATTAAAATATCTTTTTCATATTTAATCATTTCGTATACTCGATTAATTTCATTTGTTCGCTGGCCAGTTCGAGTATTTTGCTTCCGCAATATTTTAATAATATCTTCGCACAACCACTCGCATTGGTTAAAACCTCTCTCGGATCTCCGCCTCTTGTGAATAGGAATAGGAATTAAAATAAATTCTCCGTCTAATTTTTCATCGAAAAAATCATAATTATTTTTCATTTTAATTCCTCTAATTATTTTTTCTCTCAAAAATGCACAAAAAATTCCTGCAAATATTTTCGATATCTGACGGTTGTTTTTAAATTTCAATTCCCAAACGGCATCCTTTATTATTTTTTCTTTGTAACTAAAAAAATAATAAGAATCCAAATGGCGCATATCTCTCAGCTTAATAATTGATAAGTCGACCTTGCTCTCCAATTCAGAAAAATTAAATTCTCTAGGAAAAAACAATTCCAATAACAACAACAAAAAACTATAAATTTTATCAACAGTTGATAAAGTAACTTTTTTGAAAGCATTCATTGAAACGTATGATATAATTATTAAGAATATCTATGGGAAATTTTCTTAATAAGTTTTTTAGTATTTTTTCAGGAGGAGGCAAAAATAAAAGTGTCTTGGGAATTGATATTGGCGCCTCTTCTATAAAAATCGTCCAAATTAAAAACAAGGGCGGTAGGGCTGTTCTGCAAACTTATGGAGAAATTGCACTTGGACCATATGCCGAGAAAAATATTGGACAAGCCACTAAATTACAAGTTGATAAAATCACAGAAGCTTTAACTGACCTTATCAACGAATCTAATGTAACTACAAATCAAAGCGCTATTTCAATTCCAATGAGATCCAGTATGGTGTCTGTTTTCAAAATGCCAGAATTAAAAGAAAAACAATTAGAACAAATGGTTCCTATTGAAGCTAGAAAATATATCCCAGTCCCTATTTCAGAAGTTGCGCTTGATTGGTTTATCGTTCCCACTCATGGAGATGATGATGAGGATAAAAAATTTGTAGAAGCGATGGTTGTTGCGATCCATAATGATGTTTTATCTTCATATAATCAAATAGTTCAATCTTCAAAAGTCGACGCTTCGTTTTTTGAAGTTGAAATGTTTTCAACCGCTAGAGCTGTTTTAGACACAACATACAATATGCCAGTTATGGTCATCGATATTGGCGCTGGTGCAACAAAAATTTATATAACAGAAAGAGGGGTTGTTAGGGATTCTCACTTAATTTCAAAAGGTTCACAAGATATCACAAGAAACATTTCTGTTTCATTAGGGATCTCTTTTGACTACGCAGAAAAACTTAAGAGAAATTTTGGTAGAAATAAAAGTGATCAGGATGAAAAAATAAAAAATGCGATCGAGAACATCATGAACCCTATTTTATCTGATGCAAACAGCACCCTTCTTAATTTTCAAAAAAAATATAGTAAAAATGTTCCAAGGGCTGTCTTTGTTGGTGGTGGTTCTTTATTAAACGGATTAGATGGCTTGGCTCAAAAGAGATTGGGTGTAGAAGTTGTAATGGGTAACCCTTTTGAAAAAGTAGAAGTCCCAGCTTTTTTGATGGAAGTTTTGAAAGAAACAGGGTTAAGTTTTACTGTTGCGATTGGGATTGCGTTAAGAAGATTACAAGAACTTGAATAACTATGTTTTCATATCGAAAAAAAATGTAGTATAATTTATTAAAAGTATGGCCGAGCAAAAATTTAAAACTTCATTTATTCCAAAGAAACCAGTTAGCACTGTTTCTTCAGGTGGAAAGATAAAAAAGAAAGGTTCTGATCTTTTCACATTAGTCTCATTCGTTATTTTTATCGTAATGATTGTAGTTGCTGTTGGTACTTATTTCTATAAAATTAAATTAGAGGCTGATGTTCAAGGACAAGTCGCTAGGATTAATGAAGAGGCAGAAAATATCGATAGAAACTTTATAGACCAAGTCATAAGATTAGACACCAGGATTAGTACCGTTAAAAAATTGTTAGACAAACATCTAGCTCCTACTCAACTTTTCTCAGTCTTAGAAGAAAATACATATAAAACAGTCAAATTTAATAATCTTAGCTATAGTTTAGATGGTAAAGATGTCATTTTATCTGGTTCTGGTATAGCCGCTGGGTATGAATCAATTGTTTTGCAATCTGATCAATATGGCAAGGCAGGCTTAAGAGACGTGATTTTTTCAGGGTTACAAAATAATGAACAAGGCCTTGTAACTTTTAGTTTTAGTTCAAAAATGTCTATTGACGAAGTTCTGTATAGAGACGATCTTGATATGGGTCAAGATAATCAGAGAGAGAATTCGCAAAATGAATCGAGTGGCAGTATTCAAACATCTGAAAATATGGAAAACGGTGTTATGGTCGATGAAAATAATAATATAAATAATCAAGAACAATAATTATGAAAAGTTTAATGCCATTTATTTTTATAGCGCTTTCGGTAGGTATATTTTACGTATTTGTTGATCCTGTCTACAAACAAGTTCAGTCCGTTCAAGAAGAAATAGACGAAAATAATGAGTTGATAGAATTTGCAAATAGACTAAGAAGTGAAAGAGATGAACTACAGAAAAAATATGCCAGTATTGGTCAATCAGATAGAGACAGACTTCAAAAGATTCTGCCAGATACAGTTGATAATGTTCGTTTGATTATTGATATGAATAATATAGCTGAATTCCCTTATAATATTAAATTATCAAATGTTAATGTTCAACAAAAAACAACAGAAGGTGCTAAAATAACTAATAGAAGTACTGGTGATTATGGGACTATCGGGATCTCATTCTCTTTGTCAGCAAGATATGACTTGTTTAAGCAATTGATGAATAGATTTGAAACTACAATGAGATTGGTCGATATTACAAGTTTCTCAGTATCAGCAGGAGATGGAGTTTTTTATAATTATAATGTCTCTTTAGACACTTATTGGTTAAGATAATATGTTAAAAAAATACCGCAAAATAATAATATTTATTCTAGTAGTAGTTTTAAGTTTCGTGTTGTATACGATTTTCTTGAAACCACAAGCAGAACAAGCCTTACTAGATAGTAGTGGTCCAGCACAAGTTAATGCTGTGGGTCAAGAAATCATAGATACACTAAACAGAATTCAATCGCTTGAACTTGATAAATCAGTATTTAATGACCCATTATATTTGAGACTTAGAGATGATAGTCAGCCAATCGAAGATGAAGATCTAGGACGTTCTAACCCATTCGAACCATTATCAGGCCAAAGCAATAATATTAATATTGATTTTGAGGCGCAAGAAATCGAAAACGATGAAGAGGGTGGAGAAAATATCGAAAATTCTGAAACACAAGAAGCAGGATTAGAAAATCAAAATAACAACAACCAATAAAATATGACATTTATAGACTTTTTAGTTGAAAAAGGAATCTTGGATAGAAAGTCAGGTGAAGATGTAAGAAAAGATGTCACGGAATCTGATTCTTCTTTAGATAAAAAGTTAGAAGAGAGAAAAATTGATCCACAAGAAATTATCCAAGCTAAATCAGATTTTTATGGTGTTCCCATAAAAGATCTTTCTAATACAAATGTTTCTTCTGAAATTTTAAAATATATTCCTGAAGAATCGGCTACTCACTACAAAATGGTGCCACTTGCTTTTAATGATGGCTTTTTAGAAGTTGGGATGGTTGATCCTAGTAATCTACAAGCAAGAGATGCTTTAAATTTTATCGCTTCTAAAAATGATATTTCATTTAAAATTTTTGTCATATCAGAAAAAGATTTTGAAAAAACTATAGAGCTTTACAAAGGGATTGGTAGTGAGGTTAAAAAGGCTCTCGGTGAATTAGATACAGCTTTCAAAGAAGAAGATGTCTTAGAAACAAAAAAATCTGATGATTCAGAAGGAGAAGAAGGAACTAGAATTATCGAAGATGCTCCTGTTACTAAAATTGTTGCTACTATCTTGAGATATGCCGTTGAAGGTCTGGCGTCCGACGTTCACATAGAACCACTCAGGTCACAAGTTAGAGTTCGTTTTCGTGTTGATGGTGTTATGAATACTAGTCTTGTTTTGCCGATTAATGTTCACAATGCAGTTGTTGCTAGAATTAAAATTCTTTCTAGAATGAAACTTGATGAAAAGAGAAAGCCACAAGATGGTCGTTTCTCAGCTAGGATTGAAGGAAGAAAAATCGACTTCCGTGTCTCTACTTTCCCATCTTATTACGGAGAAAAAATCGTAATGAGAATTCTCGATCAAAAGAGAGGTGTTAAAACTATCAAAGATCTTGGTCTTAGTGATAAAAATATGGAACTTTTAAGAGATGCTATCAAGAGACCTTATGGTTTAATTTTAATATCTGGTCCTACAGGTTCTGGTAAGTCAACAACTCTTTATTCTGTTTTGAATGAAATTGATTCAAGTAAAAAAAATGTTTTGTCGCTAGAAGATCCTGTTGAATATGGAATCGAAGGTATTAATCAATCTCAAGTTTTTCCTGAGATTGGCTATACTTTTGCTAATGGACTTAGGACAACTTTGCGTCAGGACCCTGATGTTATTATGGTTGGTGAGATCCGTGATGGTGAAACTGCCAAGCTTGCTATTCAAGCGTCTTTGACTGGTCACCTTGTATTATCAACAATCCACACCAACACATCAGCGGGTATAATTCCTCGTCTAATTGATATGGGTGTTGATCCTTATCTTATTCCACCAACTCTTGTTTTGGGTGTTGCCCAGAGGCTTGTTAGAAAAATTTGTGAAGGTGGAGGGGAACCAATGAAAATAGAAGGTAGTATCAAAGAAATGTTTGATAAGCAATTTTCAGATCTTCCCGAAGAGCATAGAAAACAAATTCCACAAGGTGAAGAAGTTCTAAAAATAAAAGCGACAGAGGATTGCCCTTCAGGAACAAAAGGTCGTGTTGCTGTTTTTGAAATGTATAAAATGGATAGGGATATCGAAAAAGTTATTTTGCAAAACCCTGTAGAATCTGCAGTATATGATGTAGCTCGCTTAAAGGGAATGTTAACCATGAAAGAAGACGCCATTATCAAAGCAATTAAAAAGATTATTCCTTGGGAAGAGGTAAATAATTTATAATTTTTTGTTATAATATAAAGAGTATGGAAGAAGATTCAAACACAAAAAAAATGATGATAGTTGATGACGATAGTTTTTTACTAGATATGTATTCAACAAAATTTAAAGCTTCGGGTTATGAAGTTATAACAGCTTTAACACCAGATATTTGTATAGAAAAAATAGAGAATGGGTTTAATCCGGATATTTTAATTTTTGATTTAATAATGCCAAAAATGAACGGTGTTGAATTGTTTAAATTCTTAAAAGAAAAAAACTTAGTTAACAGTAGTGTTAATGTTGTTTTAACAAATCAAGGTAAAGCAACTGATTATGACAAGGTAAAAGATCTAGGGATTGACGGTTACATCGTAAAGGCGTTACACACCCCATCAGAAGTTCTTCAAAAAATAGAAGAAATTTATAACAAAAAACAACAATAATTTATGAATTCAAAAGAAACATTAGAAGAATTACTTTTAGAAACTATTAATCGAAATGGTTCTGATCTTCATATGTCAGAAAATAGAAAACCAATAATAAGAATTGATGGCGATTTGGTGACATTAGAAAAATATGAAGTATTTAAAAAAGAAGACATAATTTCTTTTTTAAGAGAGATGATAAATGATGAATTTATTAAAATTTTTAATGAAAAACAGCAAATAGATTTCTCTCATGCCTACAAAGATCAGGCTAGATTTAGAGGTAATGCTTTTGTTCAGAGAGGGGCATTTGGTATTGTCTTACGTTTGATTCCAAGAGATATAAAAACTATTGATGAATTGAATTTACCTCAAATTCTAAATGAATTCGCTAATAAAAAACAAGGTTTCTTTTTGGTTGTCGGACCGGTTGGACAAGGTAAATCAACAACTTTGGCTTCAATGATTGAAAAAATTAATAGAGAAAGAACTGAACATATCATTACAATCGAAGATCCAGTTGAATATGTTTATGATCAAAAAAGTTCAATAATAGACCAGAGAGAGGTAAAAATTGATACACCTTCTTTTGAAGACGGTTTAAATGGAACATTTAGACAGGATGTTGATGTAATTTTGGTTGGTGAGATGAGAAATAGAGAAACAATATCTGCTGCTGTTACTGCAGCTGAAACTGGACACTTGGTCTTTTCAACACTTCACACAAATAACGCGTCACAAACAGTTGATCGTATTATTGATATATTTCCATCAAATCAACAAGATCAAATTAGAATGCAGTTGGCTAGTTCGTTGATTGGAATTTTTTCTCAAAGACTTGTACCTAGAATTTCTGGTGGACTAGTCCCTGCTTATGAACTTCTTATAAATAACAATGCTATTTCAAATCTTATTAGGGAAAAAAGAACTCATGAAATAGATACCGTTATTGAAACAAGTTCAGATAAAGGTATGATTGATATGAATAGAACTCTTGCAGAGTTAGTTAGAAGAGGGGAAATTACAGCTGAAAATGCAATATTGCATTCATTCAGACCAGAAGTATTACAAAAAATGATTTAATTAATACATTATTATGGCAACATTTATATACCAAGCATTAGATAAAGATGGTAACCAAAAAGAGGGGACAATCACCGCTGTTTCTGAGAATGTTGCTATTAACTCTCTTCAGAAAAGAGGTTTTATAATATCTGATATTAGGGATGCTGAGGGTTCCGGTAGTATTTTTGATAAGAATATTACTTGGCTACAAAGAGTCAGTATGAAAGACATCGTTATTGTTTCTAGACAATTGGCGACTCTTTTTGGTGCACAGGTTTCTGCACTAAGGGTTTTTAGACTATTAGGTTCTGAAAATGAAAATCCTAAGTTATCTAGCGCACTAAATGAAATTGCAGAAGACCTGCAAGGTGGTAGTTCTATTTCTGCTGCTATGGAAAAACACCCAAAAATATTCTCTTCTTTTTATATTAGTATGGTTAAATCAGGAGAAGAGACAGGTCGTCTTGATGAAACTTTTGATTTCTTGGCTGACCATCTCGACAGAACATACGAAGTCCAGTCAAAAGCTAAAAATGCTTTGATTTATCCAGCTTTCATCGTGTTCACTTTTGTTACGGTTATGGCACTTATGCTTACTATGGTTATTCCAAAGATTAGCTCTATTCTAATAGAATCAGGACAAGAGATACCAATTTACACAAAAGCGGTAATTGGTCTTTCTGAATTTCTAGTTAATTACGGTCTTTATTTCTTGATTTTATTAGTTATTGGGATTTTTGTATTACTTAAATATGGTAATAAGGGCAGAGGTAAAGAAATGGTTGATAGGTTTAAATTATCTATACCATATGTTGGTAATCTATATGAAAAACTTTATCTTTCACAACTGGCAGATAACCTTAACACTATGCTTATGAGTGGTATTCCTATGGTTAGAGCATTAGAGCTAACAAAGGATGTTGTTAATAATGAAATCTATCGTAATGCTATTGATGATGTCATTGAGCAAGTAAGAGGTGGAGGTTCTCTGTCAGATTCTTTTTCTAGACATCCAGAATTTCCGGGTATTTTGATTCAATTGATTCGTGTCGGAGAGGAAACTGGTAATGTTGGTGAGATTTTAGGGACACTTTCAAAATTCTATCGTCGTGAAGTTACTAACGCCGTTGATACACTTGTTGGTATGATCGAACCTATTATGATCGTGTTGCTTGCTGTCGGTGTTGGATTCTTGTTGGCTTCTGTCTTGATTCCGATCTATAATATTTCTTCTGCATTCTAGGAAGGGTCACTATTGTCTCCGAAAGGTTTTCAAGACGCACCTTTAACTTTCCTAAATAAACAAAATAAGTTATCATCATACCCATGTCAGATACAAAAACAGCTATTAAATATATTCCAACTATTGGATTGGAAGTCCATGCTGAATTGAAAACAAAAACAAAAATGTTTTGTGATTCACCTAATAACCCCGACGAAGAAAAATCAAATGCTAACACTTGTCCAATATGTTTAGGACACCCAGGAACTCTTCCTGTTTTGAACAAAGAAGCAATCAAAAAAGTTTTAATGGTTGGGCATGCTATTGATGCAAATATTGCCGACTTCACAGAATGGGACAGAAAAAATTATTTCTACCCTGATATACCGAAAGGTTATCAAATTTCTCAGTATAAATATCCTCTAATCTCTGGTGGGGAAATCGGTGATGTTGAAATAACTAGAATTCACTTAGAAGAAGACACTGCTACTTCTATTCATGATAGGGGTGATTTTTCATTGGTTAATTATAATCGTGCGGGGGTTCCTTTGATGGAGCTTGTGACAGAACCTGTAATTCATAGCGCTAAACAAGCTAGTGATTTCGGGCGCGAACTACAATTGCTATTGCGATATTTGGATGTGTCAGATGCTAACATGGAAAAAGGTGAAATGCGTGTTGAGGCGAATATTTCGATTGCACCAGAGGGGTCTAGTGAGTTTGGAACAAAAGTCGAAGTTAAGAACCTTAACTCTTTTAAAGTTGTAGAAAAAGCTATTGAATTTGAAATCAAAAGAATGACTAAGTTAATGGAAGAAGGTCGTGGCGAGGAGATTGTGCAAGAGACTCGCGGTTGGGATGAAGCAAAAGCAAAAACTTTTTCACAAAGAAAGAAAGAAACTTCAGATGACTATCGCTATTTCCCAGAACCTGATTTACCAAAACTAAAAATATCTGAAATTTCAGAATTTTCTGCTGAAAAACTAAGAGCGGAATTACCAGAATTACCGAACCAAAAAAGAGAAAAACTGGCAACAGTTGGTATTGCCGAAAATCAAATTGATTTTCTTGTAAGGAATATTGAATTTGGGAAATATTTTGATGAAATTTCAGCAGCTGTTTCAGATAAAAAACAAATTACTTTGGTTGCGAATTACTTATCATCAGACGTAGTTTCATTAATGAAAGATGATGGCAAAGTGTCTTTGGATAATTTAGATAAAAAACAATTCATTGAGATGATTAAGATGATTTCAGGGAATGAAATTTCTTCTCGTGGTGCAAAAGACATCTTGGCTATTTTAATAAAAGAAGGAGGAAATACTAGAAAAATTGCAGAAGAAAAAGGTTTAATGCAACAAAGCGACACAGGTGCCCTAGAAGAGATTGCTAAAAAGATTATTTCTGAAAATCAATCTGTCATCGAAGATTTTAAAAATGGGAAAGAGGCCGCTATGCAGTTTTTGATTGGTCAGGGGATGAAAGAAACTCGTGGCTCTGCTAATCCACAAGTTCTAAAAGAGGTATTTACAAAACTTATTAAATAGTTTGTAATGTTTAAATAATGAAATTTTTCTAAATTTTCCACTGGGTTTTTGTTTTATTGCCATGCTATACTTCGAATAATGAATGTTAAAAATCATGATCAGCCTTTAACAAAAGGAGAATTCTACGAAGCTTTAGGTTTTATAAAGGGGCGGTTTACCTTTTTTGAAGACCAGTTCGAACGAATCGATAACAGATTTGATTCGCTAGAATCAAAAATGGACATAGGTTTCTCAGAAATAAACAACAGAGTAGACAACCTAGAATCTAAACTAGATAAAAATATAGATGATATTTGGTTAAAAATTTATAAATTAGAGAAAACGGCTTGAATTATTTATAAAGTAACTACTTATAATACCAATCTACCAACATAAAATAGGCCAATTAATATAAAGATTAACGCTTGGATAAGAACTAATTTTGTTGTCATTTTTTGTCCCCCCATCCATAACCTCAATGTGAATACACTAATCAAGAATATTATTATTTCATCTAGGAGATAAAAAATCATGAAAAGTAATATGTATAATCCTTTAGCAGCCATTCCTATTCCAAAATCAGTTAGTATAGCAGCAAAAGCAACAGGTATAACGGCTGAACAAGGGAATTCGATTATTGTAACAATGAATGAAAAACCAATAACAGCTAATGCAGTCATCCAAATATTTTTCTGATTTTTGAATATATCTTGTAATTTTCTAACGGCGTTGTTGACCAATTTAGAATCAGACATTTCGCAAGTTGGACCGTATTTTTTGTAACGGATGTATTGCCGTAGAAATAGAGCACCACCAATTAGACCTATTCCTCCGATT
>JAACPR010000015.1 GCA_009995365.1 Candidatus Parcubacteria bacterium
CAGTTTTCAATTCCGTCAGATACAATGCTTTGTCCGCCAAATTTATCGGCAATAAATAAAGTTTTAATTTGTTTACGAGAGGCGTAAACTCCGGCAGCAACTCCTGCTGGTCCGCCACCTATGATTGCTAGTTCATACATAATGATTTTTAATTAATTGTTAATAATTTCTTACATTGTATCAGATTTAAATAAAATGCAAAACACCCTTATAAAAATTCTATCGAGTTCCTCCGCAGACCTGCGGTGTCAATGGCTTTATGCCTTGACGCAAGCAGTGTCGAGGACGGGAACGAGAGAGATTTTTTATAAGGGTGTTTTTGAGTGTTTACTTAATCTTTGATCGACGCAAGAAAGATGGAACTGCACCCCAATCATCGTCATCGTCGCTAGGATCTTTCATTTTAGGTTCTTTTTTCTCTGGAGGTCTTTCTTCAGTTTTATTGACTTCTATCTTTTTTTCGCTGCTACGAAAAATTCCGCCAGATCTTTCCTCTTTTTGTTCAGATGAATCTTCTTGTTTTTGCATAGTGCCACCAAACAAAGTTTTCTTTGTAGCATTTTCTGGAAAGCCTGAAGCAATAATAGTTACTTTTAGGTCACCTTTCTTTAGCTTGTCATCGTGAACTGTTCCAAAAATAACTTTGGCATCTGGGTCCATTGATTCTGTAATAACTTTTGCAGCTTCTTGGATTTCGAACATAGTAAGGTCTGATCCTCCGGCGATAGAGAATAGAACGCCTTGGGCACCTGTGATTGAGATATCAAGTAGTGGGGAATTGATAGCCATTTTTGCAGCTTCTTCTGCGCGTTTTTCACCGTTTGCAACACCAATACCCATAAGGGCTGAGCCAGCTTCTCTAAGGATGGCTCTAATGTCAGCAAAGTCGATATTAATAACACCTGGAGTAGTGATAAGGTCTGAGATACCTTCGACCGCTTGTTTCAAAACATCATCACACATCTGAAAAGCTTGGTCTGCTGTAGTCTCTTTTGAGATATTTGAAAGGAGTCTATCGTTTGGAATAACGATAATAGCATCTACTTCTTTGCGAAGTTCGGCAAGTGATTCTTCGGCGATTCTCATTCGATGGCGACCTTCGAAAAAGAATGGCTTTGTAACAACGGCAACAGTCAAGGCACCTGATTCTTTGGCGATATTTGCCAACACTGGCGCAGCTCCTGAAGCGGTTCCTCCACCAAGACCACAAGTGATAAATACCATATCAGTATTTTTAATTGCTTCTTGGATTTCTTCTTTTGTTTCTTCGATGGCGCGGCGACCAATGTCTGGGTTCATTCCCGCTCCTAATCCTTTGGTTAAGTTTTTACCAATGTGAATTTTCTTTTTAGACTGCGATTTGTGTAAATCTTGAGAGTCGGTATTAATAGCAATAAAATCAACCCCTTTGACTTTTGAATTGATCATGTGGTTGATGGCATTTCCTCCTGAACCACCACATCCAACAACTTTTATTCTTGCGAATGTTTCAATTTCTGGTTTTACTTGTGGCATTTTTATATTTTTTAATCGATTAATAATTACTTAAATATAAGATTCCCCCTTATTTATAAGTTATTATATATTATAGGTTATAAAGAATGTATGCAAGTTGAAAAAAGTACAAATTTAGGTCTAATTTTGTATGTAAAAATGATGTTTTTAAAACCCTGGGAGTTTTATTGTTAGTAAAAAATTAAGGTAAGAACTTTTTAAACCAATTTGAAATAGAGCGAATTATATTTTTTATTATTTTTTTACCAGTATTTAAACTAATTGAACCACTGTCATCTGCATATAGACCAAAGACACATAGACCATAAGCAACTGCCCATGTCGCATCTTTGACTTTTACTGAATTCATATCAGCTTTGCTATTTTTTAATACATTTGCGACTTTTGAAGGAAGTTTAAGTTTTGCTTTAGCCAAGTCCTTTGTGTCTATCATGTTTGAACCACCACCTGTGATAATAATTCCGGCAGGCAAGAGACCGCTTTTATTTATTTTCTTTAGATGGGCGTCGATTAAATCAAAAATATCTGACATTCTAGATTCGATAATATCATCTAGTTTTTTCTTTGGAATTTCTGATGGTGTGCGATTTTGATCTCGGTTTATTTTAATTTTTTCAGCTTCTTCGATAGATACTTTTAATCCAAGTGCAATATCGTTTGTGATATCGTTTGCCCCAATAGGGAAAACTTCTAAAGAGATAGGAATGTCATCTTCGTAGACGACAATTGAAACTGTTTCAGAACCAATATTGGCCAAAATACAACCTGCAATTTTTTCTGTTTTTGAAAGGGTGACTAGTCCACCAGCAAGAGGCGCTGCCATAACATCAGCTATTTCTATACCAGAATTTTCAATAGTTTGAATAAGTTCTTGTAAGTGGTGAGACAGGGAAGTGATGTATAGCATTTTTACTTCTAACTTGACCCCTTTCATTCCAATAGGGCTGTTGCCTAGAATGTTTTTACTATCTACTTTGTATTCGATTGGAATAGAATGAATTATCTGTCTGTTTTGAATAAATTCTTTTGGTAGATTTTCTTGGCTATCATTAGCTGCTTTTTCAATATCTATTTCGGTTATTTCGTTATCTGCACGAGATATCACGACGCTGCCTGTTGAGACTTGGCTGGCAAGTCCTATACCGCCGATTGATATGTAAGCTCTTTCAACTTTATATCTAGCACTTTTCTCAGCTTGTCTGATTGCTTTTCTAATACTGCGAATTGCGTCAGTTTGATTTATTATGTATCCATGTCTTAGACCTTTTGATTCAGAAAAACCAACTCCAATAATCTTGGGCATTTGTGATCCTTCTTGGTGTTGTGAAATTACAACTTTTACTTGATATGTTCCAATGTCTATACCGACAGCAATTTTACTCATAACATAAATAGATTAATATACATCTATTCTAATAAAAAAATAGACTTTTTGCATGTTAATAAGTCTAATAAGTCTAATTTCTAATTTAATTAAAGAATTTTTTAATAAATTTATCTTCTAGTTTTTCCATTTCAGCTCCGTGGTCATAGCCTTTGAGATGTAGGCATCCATGAATAAACAAAAAGGTTAGATATTTTTTATAACTCATTTCAAATTCTTCTGATTCTTTTTTTGTCTCTAAATCAAGAAAAATTTCTCCAGCTTTTTCATCTAGCGGAAAACTTAACACGTTGGCCGGTTTGTCCTTTTTTCTATTTTCAATATTAAGTTTTTTTGAAGTTTTATTATCAACTAATACTACAGATAATTCATATCTTTTTCCTAAAATTGCATCTTTGATCTCCTGCAATTTTTTATTTGCAATAGGGTTTTTTATTTTTGTTGAATTTAAAACATTAATCATAATTCAATAAAAGACGCTTCGTGGCGCCTTTTAGTTTTTTTATTTTCTTCTCCCGTTTGGATTTAGTTTACCTAATTTAATTTGCTTTTCTATTTCGGCAGTTTTTTGAAGTGATTTTAATTTGCTCTTCTTTTTGATGTAATCAGATTTAGGTCTATCAGCATATCTGATTTCTTTTGATTTACGAATAACACCAGCTTCTTGGACTTTTCTTCCAAATCTTTTAAGAACACTAATGTTAGTTTCGTTTTTCTTTTTTGTTATTTCTACGTTTTTCGCCATAATTTATTTTATAGGTTATAAGGCTATCATAATATCTATTAGTTGACAATACATTTTAAAATTATTTTTTTATATTAATTTTTTCAGAGTTTTAGCTAATTTACTTATTTCTATTACAGATTGGTTTCTGTGTTCTTTGTCCCTTAGGATTACTGTCCCTTCCAGTGCTTCTTTTTGGCCTGTTATTATCATGTGTTCAGCCCCACTTTTTTTAGAAGCAGATATTTGACCAGATAATTTATCTCTATATATTTTTTGTTTGACCGGGATATTATTTTTTCTAAGATCATCAATTATTTTTAGAGAATTTAGTTTTGCAACATAACCAAGTTGCATATAAAAAACTTTTGAATTATCTACTTTGCTTAGCAATCTTTCGGATACTATTTTTGGTGTTGGGACATTAACCACTGCACCAATAGCTGGGATTTCTTTTCTAGTTCCAATTTTTTTGTAAAGTAGATTATATCTGCTACCGGCAGCTACAACTTTATTTGAATCTAGATCAACTATTTCAAATACTGTATGACTAGAATAATTTTGATCACCTAAAACAAAAGGATCAATTTCATATTGTATTCCCATAGTTTCTAAAAATTCAATAACTTCACTGAAATGTTTTCTAGTATCATCTCCCAAGAAATCCATAGTTTTAGGAGCTTCTTCGTGAACAACAGAACATTGGTTCTTTCCTTTTTTGGTTAGAGTGTGAACGCCATCTTTGAAATATTGTCTGCAATTAACATTCATATTGTTGATATTTTTTCTATAATAGCTAGTTGCTTCTCTAAGAAAGGCGGTTTGAGCATCTTTACCTCCAATATCATTTATTTTTACACATATATTTTTAACTCCATTTTCAGCTAATATTGTTTGTGCAGTTTTGATAATTGTTGCTTCAGCAATACTTTTTGGAACATTTACAATATGAAGATTGATAATTTCTTCGTTTGGTTTTTTTCTTCTTTTTTTGTGAGAGCCATCGGCGCTACCTTCAAAATATAATAATTTTGGTTCAATTTTGTCTTTGTCTATTTCTTCTTTCTTATAATCCTTAAGGATTGAAATTGCTTCTTCCATTGGGAAAAGGTTGTCATCTAAAAAGCCGACATCTTTTTGTGCTTCTTTTGTTATTTTAATATCTTCTTTTGTTACTTTACATGGTTTTTCAATTTCAAAACCAAAGTGTTTTGCTATGACAGCTGTATTAAAAATTTTTGTTTGTTTACTACTCATAAGTTTTGTTTAAATAATTAAAAATCAAATTCCCCTGGTAAATAATCTATCTGACTAAAAGGTAAAAGCCTTAGGAAAGCTTTCCCAATAATATATTTTTCTTCTAAAGGGCCCCATACTCTAGAATCTAGACTAGCTTCTCGATTATCACCCATTGCAAAATACTCATTATACCCCAACAAAGTTTCAGAATAAGAATCTTTATTCAGCTCTACATATGGCTCATCCAAGATTATTTCCTCGCCATCTTTTGTAATTATTTTTATTTCTTCACCGTTTATGATCACTTTTTCTCTCGGTAAAGCGATTACTCTTTTAATAAAAAATTTTGATGGGTCTTTTGGGAATCTAAAAACAATCACATCTCCTCTCTTTGGCTCGGACACCCGATATGAAAATTGATCAACGATTAGGTATTGCCCAGTCTCAAAGGTCGGACTCATAGATGCACCACTAACCACAAAGGGTTGGGCGACATACATTCTAATAGGAACAATTATTAAAAGAGTTATAACTGTGAATTTTAAAAATTCATATAGTGACCATTCGTTATTTTTATTTTTCGTTTGATCTTCGGAGCTCATAAATTTGTTAATCATTTTAATCTAGAAACTCGTTTGACACAAGTTCTTTTATATAAAATAATGTATTTCATGTTTTATATTGTCGGATTAGGAAATCCAGGAAATGAATATGATGGTTCTCGCCATAATATTGGAAGAGAGATTGTAGAGAAATTTATTAATAAAAATGATTTTGAAAGTTTTCAAGTTGATAAGAAAAATAACGCCTTGATTTCAGGGGGTGAAATCGCAGGCATCGACGGAAAGAAAACTAAAAAGGAAAAAGTTATGGCAATTTTGCCAGAGACATTTATGAACAAGTCTGGTAATTCTCTTAAGAAAATTATTACCAGTGCTAAAAAAGCTAAAACTTTAATTGTTGTTCATGATGATTTGGACATGGGAATTGGTAGCGCTAAAATAGTTTTTGGAAAAAAGAGTGGGGGACACAAAGGAATTGATTCTATTAATCGCGCTATTAAAACCCGCGATTACATCAGAATAAAAATTGGAATTTCCCCAACAACCCCAACAGGAAAGATTAAAAAACCTAAAGGTGAAGACAAGGTCGTCAAACACGTTCTCGGCAAGTTCTCGCCGAAAGAGCAAAAAGAAATCAAAAAAATTGAAAAGAAGACAGTAGAAGTATTAGAGCAAATTATCCAATATGGGTATTTGAAGGCGATGAATGGGTATAATTAAATCACCACCAACACCCACCAATACAAACCACTAACAACATTATCTCTCTCGTTCCCGTTCTCGATAACACCCAACACCACCACAATAATATTATTTTAATAGACACACGTTCGTTGCTACGCAACGCCGCTCTGCTCGGACTACCGTCCTGCGCAAGGTCTCTTAAAACAATATTATTGTGGTGGTGTTTTATATTCCCTAAAACCTTTTAAAGCCATCTCTTAGATACTGGGATTTTAGATGAACAAAAAACACCCGCATAATACTATCGAGAATCTTTGCAGGACTCATTTTAATATGACTGAGTCCGAAACCAATTCGAGAGAGTATTATGCGGGTGTTTTGTTTTGATGATTAAACCCTATGAGCTAAAGTCATCTTCTGTTCTTTAGCATCAAACAGTGTAATTTCAAAATCATAAACTTTTCCAAGCTCTAGTGTCTCTTTAAGTTTATCTTGATTTTCAAAATCTGAAACATGAACAAGTCCAGCAACTCCTTCTTCAATTGAAACAAGGGCACCATGGTTGTTGTATTTAATAACAACACCTTTAATTTTGTCACCTTTCTTGTATTTTTTACCGGCTTCGTGCCATGGGTTTTCTGTCAAAGCTTTCATTGATAGAGAAACTTTTCCATCTTTAACTTCGATAACTTTAACTTTAACCTTTTCACCAACTTGAACATGTTGGCGTGGATCTTCAACTAGTGACCAATCTAATTCAGAGATATGAACTAGTCCTTCTAGGTTTTCATTAACTTTAACAAAGACGCCAAAGTCAACTGCTCCGGTAACTTCTCCTTCGAGAACATCTCCGACTTCGTATTTTTCAGCTTCCTCAGCAGTAGTTTCTGCTTTTTCAACATCTTTTTCAGAGAAAACCAATTTTCCGTCGTCAGGTGTAGCACCAATAACAGAAACAACGATTTTTTCTCCGACTAATTTACGAAGTTCTTCCAAGATTTTCATTTTGTCTCCATCTGTAACACGTGGATAGTGTTCAGTTTTTAGCTGAGAAGCAGGTAGGAAACCTTGAAGTCCTTGCCAGTTAAGAAGTAATCCACCTTTGTTAGCGTCTTGGATGACAAGCTCAAGCGGAGTTTTCTTTTTGATAGCTTCTTCAACTTCTCCCCAAATAAGAGCTTGTTTAGCTTCTTTTAGAGAAAGTTCAAGATAACCTTCTTCGTTTTTAGTGTCTACAACTTTTGCAGTAACACTATCTCCAACATGAATTTTTCTAACAATATCACGAGCCATTATGTATTCACGCCCGTAAATAATTCCAGTTCCAAAAGGTGGAAGATCAATATAAATAGAAGATTTGTCGATTGCTACGACGGTTCCTTCCACCATATCTCCTTCTTTTGGGGGATTTGGTGATTCTGCCACCAAATTGTCCATTAATGTATTTTCTAATTCTTTTTCCATATTTTTTTTGCTCTAAAAAGCAAAAGAGCTCATAGGTCTTGTGGTGCGTTCTATCGTTTCTGTATTCTCTGTCGTAGTCTTTAAATTAAAACTACTTACCAACAAGGGTTACTATAAACTCAACTAATAATTTTTAGAGTTGCTCCATATACTACTGTTTTTTAAAGGGAAGTCAAAGGGTGTTTTTTAAAACTTTTATGCTATAATCTTTCCATTATGGTTATTACATTTCACGGACTAGAGTCAATAAAAATTACAAAAGGTGATCACACGATTGCTTTTAATCCGCCTTCAAAAAAATCGAAACATTCAAATGCTAGTTTTGGTGCTGACATAACTCTTGTTTCAGTTAATCATCCTGATTTCAACGGAGTGGATACAACTTCTCGTGGAGACAAGGAATCTTTTGTTGTAAAAGGTCCGGGAGAATATGAAGTCAAAGAATTCTTCATTCGAGGTTTTGCCACAAAAACTAATTACGACAACAAAGAGAGGATTAATACAGTTTATTCATTAGAGATAGACGGGATTAATGTTGCATATCTTGGTGCGCTCGATGACAAGGAACTTTCTTCTGATATTAAAGAGGAATTAGGCCAAGCAGATATTCTATTTGTTCCAATTGGTGGTGATGGTGTTTTGAACGCATCGGACGCTTTTAAAACTGCAGTCAAAAGAGAGCCAGCAATAATTATCCCTATTCATTATGGCGACATAGCAGATAAAAATGCTTTAAAAGATTTCCTAAAAGAGGGAGGACAAGAAGATATAAAACCAGTCGAAAAACTAACTATCAAGAAAAAAGATCTAGAAGGCAAGAAAGGTGAAATCGTTGTTTTGAAGAATTAAAGGGCACTAAAAAACTGTTATGATTAAAATAATAGAGAAAATCAAAAAGAAGGACTCTGCTAAGCAAGATTCTTTCATCTTCGGGGTCTCTTTTATTGTTACTGGCTTTGTATTTTTAATATGGTTTATAAGTCTTTTTTACGGAGTTTCAATTGGTGGCTCAGAAAACACCGCAAACACTTCCACACCATTAGAATCTATCTCTAATAAAGTTTCTAACTTTTTTAGTGGCAAGGAGACTTACACTGCTGAATAATTTTAAGTAGATTGAATAGAAAAGCTGAAAAAAAAATTATAATGTGCTAATATAAGAAAACTTAAATTTTTAAAAGATGCCAAAGAAATCAGAAAATAATCAGAAAAAAGATAACTCACAAGAAGAAAAAGCAGAAAAATTAGCTGCCCAAGTAATCGACTCTCCAATTTCTGAGGAAATGAAAAAATCATTTCTTGATTATGCGATGTCTGTTATTACAGATCGTGCTCTTTCTGACGTTCGCGACGGATTGAAACCTGTTCATCGTAGAATTTTGTTTGCGATGTATAAAAATAATTTGACCTCAGGTGGTAAATTTAAAAAATCAGCTACTGTGGTTGGAGATGTTATTGGGTCTTATCACCCTCATGGTGATACATCTGTTTATGATGCCATGGTAAAGATGGCACAACCTTTCACAATGCGATATCCGCTCGTCAAAGGACAAGGTAACTTTGGTTCTATCGATGGTGATCCTCCTGCTGCTTATCGTTATACCGAGGCTAAAATGGCCAAGCTTGCCGAAGAGCTTTTATTTAATATAGAAAAAGACACTGTTGATTTTCGCCCTAACTTTGATGGGTCTGTAAAAGAGCCAGTTGTTTTACCTACAATGGTCCCAAATCTTCTTTTGAATGGAACGCTTGGTATTGCAGTTGGTATGGCTTCTAATGTTCCTCCACACAACTTGGGAGAAATAATGGATGCTTCAATTTACCTGCTAGAAAATGAAAAGGCTACAACCGAAGACTTATTAGATTTTGTCAAAGGCCCAGACTTTCCAGTTGGAGGTTTGATTTTCAATAAAAAAGATATTCACGCCGCTTATGCAAATGGACGCGGAGGTGTTGTTTGTCGCGGAGAAGCAGAAATAATAGAAGAAAAATCAGGGTCACATCAAATCATAATTAGTTCGTTACCATTTAGAGTTAACAAGTCTGATTTGATTACAAAAATTGCTGGATTGGTTCAAAACAAAAAAATCGAAGGAATCAAAGGACTAAGAGATGAATCAACTGATGATATTCGTGTTGTAATTGATGTAAAGTCATCTGCTCATCCACAAAATATTCTAAATTACATCTACAAGCATACTCAGTTAGAAGAAAACTTTAACTTTAATATTGTTGCTCTTGTTGATGGAGTTCCTCAAACTCTTTCACTAAAAGAAGTTCTCCAAGAATTCGTAAAGCATCGCTATGATGTTGTAACTCGTCGCACAAAATTTGACCTGAGAAAAGCAGAAGCTCGCGAACATATTTTATTAGGTCTGAAAAAGGCACTAGATCATATCGACGAAATCATTAAACTTATAAAGGCCTCAAAAGACACTCCAACCGCTCATGCTAATTTGATGAAGAAATTCAAATTCAGTGAACTTCAAGCAACTGCGATTTTGGAAATGCGTCTGCAAAAACTAGCTGGACTAGAACGCAAAAAAATTGAAGATGAATTAAAAGAAGTTCAGAATTTCATAAAGGAACTCAAAGAACTTTTGGCTTCAAAAACAAAAATGAGAAATCTTATCAAAAAAGAGATGCAAGATGTTAAAGACAAATATGCTGATGCTCGTAGAACAAAAGTTATTCCTCATGGGGTTAAGAATATTTCTTTAGAGGATTTGATTCCTGACGAAGACAGCGTTCTTGTTTTGACTAATGGTGGCTATATCAAAAGAACAAATCCAGCTGAATATAAAAAACAACGTCGTGGTGGTGTCGGTGTTGTCGATTTAAATACAAAAGAAGAGGACTTCATTCATACACTTCTGCACACAACAACTCATAGTGAACTACTTTTCTTCACAGATAAAGGAAAAGTCTATCAAATTAAGATGTATGATATACCTGAAGGAAAAAGAGCAACTAAAGGTAAGTCTATTATGAATTTCTTGTCTATCGAAGCGGACGAACATATCACTTCTGTTTTGCCAATGCCAAAGGACACAAAAGAGGCAAAAAATCTATCTGTAATGATGGTCACAAAAGAAGGTATAGCCAAAAAAGTTAGTGCCGAAAGTTTCTTTGACGTTCGCCGTAGTGGGATTATTTCAATTAAGTTAAATGGTTCAGACCAACTTGTCTCAGCTAGCTTTGTTGAGAAAGGAGATAATATTTCTGTTGTTACTCGCAATGGTCAATCAATTAGATTTAAAGATAGCGATATTCGCGAGATGGGTCGTGGTGCTGCTGGTGTTCGCGCAATCAAACTAAGCAAGGGCGACACCGTCGTTGTTGGGCTTCGTATTAAAAAAGAAGAGCAGAATAATAATATATTAGTCTTTACCGAAAAGGGTTATGGTAAGCAGACTTCACTTGAAGAATATAAAATTCAAAAGCGTGGCGGTTCAGGAATAAAGACTGCAAAAATTACCGACAAGAATGGTGCAATCGTTAACGCGGTAATTGTCAACGAAGAAACTGATGAAATTGTGGCAATGTCTAAAAAAGGACAAGTCATCAGAGTAGATGTCGATGAGATTCCAATTTTGGGTCGCCAAACACAAGGTGTACGCGTTATGAAGCTGCGTGCAGCTGATGCAATCGCTACGTTGGTTACTTTTTAAAATTTTAATCGAAATAAATCAAAAAGTATTTTTGCCCCAATTATTTTGATATCACCACATGTGAGTAAAAAATTCTTTTATTTTCTAAAAATCTAGTATAATAAAAACATATGTTTTCAAGCCCAGAACAAAATATCGAAAAAGTTCATATTGACCCAGGAATGAAAGTTGCCGATCTCGGATCAGGAGCAGGCCATTATTCAATAGCCGCTGCAAAATTAGTTGGACCATCCGGAAGTGTTTATGCTGTTGATGTCCAAAAAGATTTATTAGATAAAATAAAAACTGATGCTTTGCAACAGGGAATAGCTAATATAGAATTGGTTTGGGCTGACCTAGACGAGCCAATGGGGACTAAATTGACTGATAGCTTGGTAGATAGAGTCATCATCGCTAATGTAATGTTTCAAGTCGAAGACAAAGACGCCCTGATTGCAGAAGCCAAAAGAATTCTAAAGCCAAAAGGAAAGCTATTATTTATTGATTGGTCTGATTCTTTTGGTGGTCTTGGTCCACAACCTTCAGATATAATAAGGCCCGATGTTGCTAGAACATTATTTGAATCTGAAGGTTTTGATTTTGAAAAAGATATTCAAGTCGGAGAACATCATTACGGTTTAATATTTAAATTATCATGAATAGCGATAAATTAAGTCCATTTCAATTAATCCTTTTTGTTGTAATAGTTTTTTTGATTATTATTGGGGTTATGGTTTTTGCCTTGAAAAAGCAAGGGGGTGCCTCAGAGAAAGCTGTTCCGATAACTGTTTGGGGGACATTGTCTGGTGATTTTATATATTCATACCAAGAGTTTATCAATGAATTAAATAAGGATTCCATAGAGGTGATTTATACAGAATTTCCTGAAGATGAATTTGAAGATGAGTTAATTAGTGCTTTAGCGTCAGGTGAAGGTCCGGATGCAGTTATTTTTTCTGATGATTTAATAATCAAGCATGAAAATAAATTATTCACAATTGGTTATGATTTCTACAAGCAATCAGATTTTAGAAATAATTTTATAGAGTCTGGTGAAATTTTGTTAAAAGATGATGGAATATTAGGTATTCCATTTATCGTAGACCCTCTTGTTTTGTATTGGAACAGGACAATTTTGAATGCAAATGGTATATCGCAACCACCAGAGCACTGGGAAGAATTTTTGGAATTGGTTCCTAAAATAACAAAAAGTGATTCATCTTCTAATATTTCTACGGCCGCACTAGCAATGGGTGAATTTAGAAATATTAATAATGCCAAAGAAATTTTTATAACACTTGTTCAACAAGCTGGTAATCCAATTGTAACTAGAGATAAAAATACAGGCGACTTCACATCAATTTTTGAAGAAAGACTTGGATATAGTGTTTCACCTGCTGATGCTGCCATTAATTTCTTTACACAATTCTCAAATCCTTCAAAGAATGTATATACATGGAACAGGAGTTTGCCGCAGGCTGATGAAATGTTTTTGTCAGGAGATTTAGCTTTTTATATTGGTTTTGCAAGTGAAAGAAATTTTCTAGTTGAAAGGAATCCTAATTTAAATTTTGGTATTACTCAATTACCCCAATCTAGGTCTAGCCAAGGAAAAATCACCGGAGGAAAGATGCATTTCTTAGGGATACTTAACCGTTCAGAAAATATTGGGGCTGCTTATGATACTTTTATTAAGATGACTAATTCAGAAAACATGAGTTTTGTTTATGATTTGATAAACCTTCCTCCGGTCAGGCGTGATCTTTTGGCAGGAGTTCCTTCAATTGATTATAGAGATACATTCAACAAAGCGGCCTTAATAACGAAACCGTTTATTGATCCTGATCCTACAAAAACAGATCAAATTTTTCAGAATTCAATAGAATCCGTTATCAGTGGGAGATTTTCAGTATCAGATGCAATAAAGAGAATAGATCAAGATCTTGATTTATTAATAAATGATTAATATGAATAAAATAATTACAAAAAAAATATTAATAAGTGCTTTGTTGCTTATTCTCTTTGTTTTACCTGTTGTAGTATTTGCTCAATCTCAAGGAGGAGCAACTAAATTAGTTCCTTGTGATGGAGTAGATTGTGATGTTGATGATTTTATGACACTAGTGTTTAATGTTATAAATTTTGTAATCTTTCTAGGAGTTATTTTTTCTTCACTTGTTTTTGCATACGCCGGTTTCCTTTACATAACTGCACAAGGTGACACAACAAAAGTTCAAAAAGCTACCAAGATGTTCACGGGGGTTGCAGTGGGCTTGTTCTTGGCGTTTACCGCGTTCTTGATTATACAATTAATTACAAGCACTTTAGGATTGAACGAAGGTGATAATAGGGATATACCAATTGAAATAAAATAATGATAAAATTTACTTATGAAAAAAATTAAAAAAACATCTAGCGTTAATAAAATTTTTTGGTTTATAACGATTTTCTTTTTAGCTCCTTCGGTTGTTTTAGGACAACAGCAAGGAACCGGTGGTCCAACTAATCCGCCCACAGGTTCTGGTAATCCTCCAAATACTTCTACAGGTTCTGGTGGTAGCTCAGGTCCGTATATTTTTCAAAACCCCATAAAGGCAAACTCCCTAACTCAATTAATTAATGATCTGTTTGATGCAATAATTCAGATAGGTTATGTATTTGTTGTCTTCGCTTTAATTTTTGCTGGATTTAAATTTGTTGTGGCGCGAGGTAATCCTGAAAAATTATCAGAAGCTAAAAAGATATTTTTGTACACATTAATTGGAGGAATCATATTGTTAGGGGCGCAAGTAATCGGCGATGTTATATGTAATACTGCTGCCCAATTTAACACAACTTTGCAATGTTAATTATGAGATCAAAAATAAACAAAATAAAAATATCATCTATTTTACTTGTAACACTGTTGCTTTTTCCGTTAGTTTCTTCTGCTCAGTTTGGTATTTCAATTCGTTACGGTAGACCAAATGATCTGAATAGTATACTTTTTCTCTTGATTAATGTTTTGAATGCTATGATCCCTATCTTAATAGGATTAGCGGTTTTGTTGTTCATTTGGGGATTGTTAAGGTACTACATGAGCGATAACCAAAACACAAAAAAGGAAGCAGTCAGAATAATTGGATATGGAGTAGTCTCTATTTTTGTCATGGTTTCATTGTGGGGGTTGGTTAATTTAATAGGATATAGTTTGAATTTAAATATTAACGGTTCAGGTTGGGGAAACACTTTACCACCTAAAAGAATACAAATTTAATTATGAATACTTTTGAGACAGTAATAAATAATATGATTGGAACACTTAGTATTGTGGTTTATTTGATAATTGCATTAGGCGTCGTATCATTTTTGTATGGAGTTGTTTTGTATATATCGAGAGCAGGTGATGAAGGAAAAAGAAAGGAGGGGTTGAAGTATATAATGTACGGGATAATAGGTTTGTTTGTCATGGTTTCAGTTTGGGCGCTTGTAGCAATTTTGAGTGGAACCATAGGAGAACCTGTGGGCATTCCGCAATTTAGTTAGATAATCCACAGGAATGCTTACTATTAATTGTATTATTAGGTATAATATATAGTATTAAAATTTAAAAGATAATTATTAAATATGAAATATTTTTATACATTAACATTGTTTGTTTTCCCAGTTTTAGCTAGTGCTCAGGGTGGGGCCCAGGCTGGTGGTGTTTTTAATTTATTAGATCTTGCTAGTAGGCTTATAGCCGCAACAGTGCCAGTTGTTATAGGACTTGCTGTTTTGGTCTTTATTTGGGGTATTCTTCAATATGTTGTTGCAAAATCAGAAGACGACCAAAAGGAAGCTAAAAAAGTTATCCTCTGGGGTGTAATCGTTTTGTTTGTCATGGTTTCTGTTTGGGGATTAGTTAATCTGTTAGGTGATACTCTTAACCTTAATAATAATACACCTACTGGTCCTGCAACTCCTAGAATTAGATAGACTTTAAAATTCTGATACTTTATTTATGACAGTTAGTCAATTTATAACTACTCTAACACAAGTGATAGTCAATCCTCTAATTAGGTTGATGTTTGCTCTTGCCTTGGTTTTATTTCTTTGGGGGGTGTTCGAATACATCAAGAATGCAGATTCTCCTGAAGATAGACAAAAAGGAACACAACATATAATTTGGGGGTTAGTCGGATTATTCATTATGGTTTCTGTTTGGACTATTTTAGAAATCGCATTGAATACTTTTGGGATCTAGTTTCTAGAATATAAAAGCATATAAAAGTTGTAAGAATATAAAAACCACTCTAATATACGAGTGGTTTTTATTATTAATTATAATTTAAGTATAAAAAAACGGCATGTCTTGCGACATGCCGTTGTTGTTGAAGGATTACAGGGTCACATAACGGTAACCTCGAGTTTTTGATGTTTGCCAACTGGTGGCACACCAAACTCTACTTTCTTGACTGAACTCCACGCAGGAAGTTCGTGAGTCAAGTTGTCACCGTGGATGTTTTCCCAAGCAGATACCTCTCCGCTTAGAAACGTAAACCTGATC
>JAACPR010000010.1 GCA_009995365.1 Candidatus Parcubacteria bacterium
TAAATAAAATAGAGAGGTCCAAAGGAAAATCAAAGCGGCATAAGTAATTCCTGTTATTAATATGAATAATCCTCCGAATAATAGAACCTTTTTTCTAGATTTAAAAGTTAAGACAAGGCTAAGGATAAGCATCAAAGCCCCTAATGAACATATGTTGAATCCATCAAAGAAACCTAAAACAATAGCAAGAATAGGTAGTGGTAATTTTTCTGGTTCGATCCCAATAGATGATAAGTTACTAGATTGTTTTAACACAGTATAGCTACCACTATCAATGGCAGAATTAGAATCTGTAGAAGATAAAAATTCAGTTAGATCAGATTCACACAAAACTGATTCTTCATCATCACAAAATTCCGCTTTGGCCAGCAATCCAGGACTGTTTTTTATTAAGGCAAGTTCGATGTCTTTACCTGTTGTATCTGCGCTTCTGAAACCGACTATGAAAGATTCACCAATAAAAGTAAGAGGGACAACCGATGTGTATTGTTGAGCATTGTATCTCTCGGCAAAATCTCTTAGTATTGGACCTGTTTCCTTATCTCTATTTCTATATGAGTTTATAATCAGATTAGGATATTTTTCTAATAACTCCTGGTGAAATTCTATTTGATCTGCACAATGAGTACAGGTATCACTGTAAAAAAAATTAATTTCTGGTAAATCAGAAATTTCCTCGGCAGTTTCTTGTGCGCTTATTGCGTCGATATTTATAAAAAGTGATAAAGCTATTAAAAGACTAAAGAGTAATGATTTTGTTATTTTTTGCATTAGTAAATTCTATCTGAATTTCACTTAAGGTCAAATCGATAGATATGTTATAATTCACTATTATGGATACAACAACAATTCACATAGGAGCAGATCATGCAGGTTATGAATTAAAAGAGATTTTAAAACTTTTTTTAGAGAGAAAAGGATATAACGTCATTGACCATGGTGCAGATGAATATGACGAAGATGATGATTATCCTGATTTTATTTTCCCAGTGGCACAAAATGTCGCATTAGATACTGATTCAAAAGGTATTGTTTTGGGGGGTTCAGGGCAGGGTGAGGCAATCGCAGCCAATCGTGTAAAAGGTGTCAGGGCCGTAGTTTTCAACGGACAATATCAACCAATCGACGGACGCGAAGTTCCAGAAGAAATTGTGACAGCAAGACAACACAATGATGCAAATGTTTTATCACTTGGTGCTAGATTTCTATCGGAAGAAGAAGCAAAAGAAGCAGTTGATCTATGGCTAGAAACAGGCTTTTCAGGAGAGGAAAGACATCTACGACGCATAAAAAAACTAGATCAGATGGGATTTTAATATAAAACTTAACTTAAAACTTGAAATAATGAACGAACAAAATACACAAACAGAAAAAGAAATTGAAATTGTTCCAACAGTGATGCCGGAATCATACAAAGATTTCGTTGAAAAAATTGAGAGAGTGGGTGAGCTTGTAAATATTATTCAAATTGATGTTATGGATGGAAAGTTCGTTCCTTCAGCTAGTTGGCCATACAATAATCAAGATATTGATGAAGATGGAAAAGTGGTTGCAAAGGATTCAGATTGGAAAAATTTGATAGATCAAACTGTCGGGATTCCTTTTTGGAAAGAATGCTCTTTTGAAGTTGATCTAATGGTAGCGGATCAATTAGGCGAAGCTAAAAATTGGATTTCTGCAGGCGTCGATAGAGTTATCTTTCATTTGGAGGCTTTGATTGATCAAGAGACAGAAGTTGGATCAGAAGAAGTATGGAAAGAAATAATTGATATAAAAGAACAAGGAATAGATTTATCTTTTGCGATTGTTCCAGAGACTCCTAATTCAAAATTAGAAAAATATCTAGAAGTTGCAGAATCAGTTCAATTTATGGGAATTAATAAAATTGGATACCAAGGGCAAGATTTCGAACCAAAAGTTCTAGAAAAAATTGCCGAACTCAGAGAGAAAAATCCCGATTTGGCAATTTCGGTTGATGGGGGTGTCTCTTTCAAGACGGCTCGTGACCTGGTCGATGCCGGCGCAAATCGACTTGCCTCAGGATCAACAATTTTCAAGGCAGAAAATGCAAAGCGCGCTATAGAGAATCTTAGAAAAATGGCCAATTCTTTGGTATAATTATTTTAGTTATGGGAAATATTTCAGATAAAAAAGTCCAAGAACTTGAACAAAAATCTAATGAAATTAGACAATCTATTATCGAATCATTGACCGAGGCTGGTTCGGGGCATACTGCTGGTTCTCTAGGAATGGCTGACATTTTCACTTATCTGTATTTTCATGGAATGAATCATGACCCAAAAAATCCCGACTGGAGTAGTCGTGATATTTTTGTTTTATCAAACGGTCATATCTGTCCTGGACTCTATGCGACAATGGCACACGCAGGTTATTTTCCCGTCGAGGAATTAAAAACTCTTCGTAAATTAGGAACCAGATTGCAGGGCCATCCTCATCGCGAAACTTTACCTGGAATTGAAACTAGTTCTGGCCCACTTGGTTCGGGGATTTCACAAGCTCTTGGGATGACTCTTTCGATGCGAATTGATTCTTCTGGAAAAACTTCCGGCAGATTTGTTTATTGTTGTGTCGGTGATGGTGAATTGAACGAAGGGCAAAATTGGGAAGCAATAATGATGGCCGCAAAATATAAACTTCACAATCTAATTGTAATCGTTGATAGAAATAATATTCAAATTGATGGATACACCGAAGATGTAATGCCGTTGAATGATTTGGCTGAAAAATTCGAAAGCTTTAATTGGCATGTCCAAGAAATCAGCGGACATAATTTTGAAATGATTGATGACGCAATCGATCACGCAAAAGCAATTTTTGACAAGCCTTCGGTCATTATTGCCAACACAATTCCAGGAAAGGGAGTTTCTGAATTTGAAAGGCGACCAGAATGGCACGGAAAATCACCGAGCAGCGAAGAAGCACAAAAAGCCTTGAAGGAGCTTCGAACTCTCGGAGGGAATATTAGATGCGACCAATTAGATTAGAACGGTCAGATTAAATTAACAAGAGGCTGATAAAATTTATAAAATCATGTTAAACGAAAACCTAAAACTAAATCCAGACTTATTCAAAGAAGACCTAGGCGCAAGCCAAGGATTCGATAAAACTCCAACTAGAAATGGTTTTGGCGATGCACTTTTGAAACTTGGGGAGGAAAATGAAAATGTCGTCGCTCTTACAGCAGACCTATCAGAATCAGTTCGAACTGAAAAATTTGCTGAAAAATTTCCAGAAAGATTTTTTGAAGTTGGAATTGCCGAGCAAAATTTGGTTAGCGTCGCCTCAGGATTGGCTCATCAAGGAAAGATTCCTTTTGCCGCCAGCTACGCCATGTTTTCACCTGGTAGAAGTTGGGAGCAAATCAGGACGACAGTTTGTTACAACAATCAGCCGGTAAAAATGGTCGGTTCTCACTCGGGACTTTTGACTGGTCCAGATGGCGGAACACACCAAGCATTAGAAGACATCGCCATTACTCGCGTCTTGCCAAACATGGTCGTAGTTTCTCCTTGTGATTATCAACAAGCATACAAAGCGACCGTTACCATGTCAGAAACCAGCGATCCTACTTATCTGAGACTTTCTCGTGAAAAGACTCCACAGATTACAACTACAGAGACTCCTTTTGAAATAGGAAAAGCTCAAATTCTATTCCAGGCCAAAGAACAGGGTGGAGATCAAGATGGAGATCAAGAAAAAGTTGGCGGTAAAATTGATGTCGGCATAATTTCAACCGGCGTAGTTACTTATCAAGCATTAAAAACTGCCCAGAAATTAGAAGATGAGGGTCTGTCAGTAGAAGTTATTAACATCCATACCATCAAACCTTTGGATGAAGAGGCTATAATAAAGTTAGCAGAAAAAGCAGGTGCAATTGTGACTGTCGAAGAACATCAAATAAATGGCGGATTGGGGGGTGCAGTCGCCGAAGTTCTTTCCCGAAATCATCCAACACCTCAAGAGTTCGTTGGCGTAAAAGATTTATACGGAGAGTCAGGAAACGGCTATGAATTATTTAGTCATTTTGAAATTGATGAAAAAGCAATAGAAGAAGCGGTCAAAAAAGTTATTAATAGAAAATAATTATTAGTTTTATGAAAAATATTATGAAAAATTTAAATATATTAACAGGAGCTGTAATCGCTTTAGCGGTTTTGATTCCTGGATTTGTCATCGGGCAAACTTTAGAAAGAAACACTGAGATTGATACTAGAGATGTTCAACTTGAAATTGATGAAATTATCGATGAAACCGAAGAGTCAGTAGATTCAACTATAGAAGAAACTACAGATATCATAGAAACAGCAGACACCACAGAGAACACTAGAGTCATTTCAGAAAATCTTGATTCAATAAAAAGAGAGTCAGATAAACTAGAAAATGATGTCAGGGCGGATGTTAAAAAAACAATCGACAAATCAATTTTGGATATTAGATCCGAGATTGATATAGAGGCTTATGAACTTCAAAGAATCGTCAACGAAGCAAGAGATGAAATTTATCATGACTTAGACAAAACTCTTGAAAGTAATGATTATAATAATACAGAGTCTATTACAGAACTTCAAAATAGAGTAAAAGAAAACGTATCTAGAATTAAACAAGATCTAGAACGACAAACAGGTGTTGATTTGGCAGAAGATAATTCTAATCAAGAAATTGATGACAAGTTTAGTAGGTATTTAGAAACAGTAGTGGAAAACGCAAGAATAATTAATGAAAGAGAAGGGGAATTATTGCAAAGAGATACTGATGGTGACGGCTTGTCTGACTATGATGAAAAATTCATCTACAACACCGATCCTAATAATTCAAAAACAATCGACGGTGAACTTACCGATGGAGAAAAAGTAGAAAGAGGAATTGATCCAACTAGCACATCTAGCGAGCAAATAAATTATAGCGACCCTAGAGAAGACAGAACTTCATATGTTTCTAAAATTCATAATGTTGAAAGTGTCGAGTTAGTAACTGACGAAGAGACTCAACAAAAAAGACTTCGTATGTCTGGAACAGGTCTACCTAATTCTTATGTGACTGTGTTTATTTATTCAAACCCTGTTATTGCGACTGTTAAAACTGATGAAAGAGGACAATGGACTTATACACTGGATAGAGAATTGGAAAATGGGGAGCACGAAGTCTATGTCGCAACAGTTGATAATACCGGTAGATTGGTGGCAAAATCTGAGAGAATTCCGTTGACTCAAACTGCAGAAGCAGCCGCTTTGGGAGTGTTTGGTATTGGAGAACCAACAAATACATCCGACGCCTTCAACAGAAGAGAATTTATTCTGATAATAATATCAATAATTTTACTTGCCATTATTGTAACTCTTGTTTTGGCGGGTTCTAAAAAGAATGAGGATGTTGAACTTGATGTAAAAGAGTTTTCTGATAAAGGTGATAACCAAGTCTAAAAAGAATTATAATAATGAAAAATTTCTTTCCTTCAGCGCAAAGCGGACTTCAAAAAATAAAAAATAGTAAGCAAATTTGGGCGACTATAATTATCGGTATTTTAATTATTGGTTCGTTCATTTTTGTTGTATTGAATTTTGTTAATGTTGCGAGAGATGCGCAGGACAGATTATCTAGAGTTCGTTTGGATTCTATCCAGAGCTCTTTTGTTAATTTTGCAAATGAATATTTAGAAAAAGGATATAACTTGGAGGATCTGCAAGATACAATTCAGAAAATCGTTATTGAAAATCCTAATATATCAGAATTCAAGATTGTTAACTTTGATGATGCCGATAGGCCTCAAGTAATTTTCTCTCTAAACAAAAGTGAAATAGGTAGTTATGACCTTGAAAATGAAACTATTTATAATTTTGCAAAAGTTAATAAAAATTCTTCACCAATAGCCGAGTTACTTATAGAAAACGAGAGAGTTTTGAAAGGGGCTAGGGTAATTACTGACGATCGAGGTAAAGTAGTAGGTGCGGTTTTGACGACTCTTTTACCATCACAAGCTGATACTATAATCAATCGGGAAATCAATAATAGTATTTTTATCTTTGTGTTAGTTGTTATTTTGATCTTGTTTTTATTCTTCCGCCACTCTAGAATCATCGACTACAGCACTCTATACCGGAAAATCAAAGAGACCGATCAAATGAAGGACGACTTTATTTCGATGGCCTCACACGAATTGCGAACTCCGCTGACTGTTATTCGTGGCTACGCCGAGAGCTTGAACGAATCGGGCGAAATGAATGAAGTCCAAAAGAAGAGCGCCAACAGAATCGAAGTCGCCGCTAAACAGCTGGACGATTTGGTTAATGATATGTTGGATGTCTCTCGTCTAGATCAGGGTCGCTTGGAAATTAATATGGAAAAAGTTGATCCGATAGAACATGTCAAAGAAAATATCGCAGGATTTATGAAAGTGGCAGAAGATAAGGGATTGAAGTTGGAATACATCAACGAAATCGAGGGCAATATTTCAATTAATGCCGATACTGACAAGTTGCGTCAGGTTATTGTTAATCTGGTTGGTAATGCAATCAAATACACCAAGGAGGGTGATGTGAATGTTAAGACTTCTATTGTTGATGGAGATTTTGAATTGAGGGTAAGTGATAGTGGTATCGGAATGAGTAGTGAAGAGCAAAAAGGCTTATTCAAAAAGTTTCACCGAATCAAAAATGAAGAAACCCAAGAAATTCGCGGAACCGGACTAGGTCTCTGGATCACAAAGCAAATTGTTGAGTTGATGGGTGGAACGATAACGGTTGAATCTATCAAAGGTGTCGGAACGCATTTTATTGTGACTTTTCCACAGGTGAGGTAAAAATTCATTGAAAATTAAGGATTTTTTGATAATTTCTTTAGAAAAATTTTGTATGCTATTATGTGATTAATAGCGTAAATAAATAGCATGTCTAGAAAATTATCTAAAAAAGAAGAAGGGGAGTTGGTGACAAAGGGGTTTTTGTATGGTGAATTCAGGGAAGACTTCCTAGAAGAAATTGACAAAAGGATTGATACTAAAATCTCGGCACAAACGGGCGTTTTAATGGAGGATTTAAGAGATCAGTTAAAAGGTATGATGGAAGCAATCAACATGAGATTTGAGATGTCTGACAGAAAAAACGAAGAAAGATTTAGCAGAATCGAAGCACGCCTCGACGCAGATAGAGAGTGGCTTAGAAATCACGAAATGCGAATTTCAAAATTAGAGTATAAAAATATCTAAAAAATAGAGTTACATAAAAAATTGCCTTTTCACTTTTTAATGTTAACCTATTATGCGGAAGTTCATGAGGTGTGGACTTTTTCAAACAAAAACTATATATAATAAATAAGATGACTACAAAAGCAGTTGCAGGAATGAAAGCCTTGTTTAGTGAAAACCCCGATATTATTTTCTGGATTGTCGAAGGACATTTTCCTACCGGCGAAAACGAAAACGAATTGGTGGAGGTCAGCGATGGAGAGGTGGCTCTCCTAAGAGAAGCTTATCGTCTAGATATTCCAAAAAAGGGAAAGTATACACACTACAAAAAGGGAGACATCTATGTCGTGAAGGGAATCGTCAAGAATCCCGAAACAGATGATATTTTTGTCTGGTATCAGGCACAATATTATTCAGAGGTTTTCGGAAACAATACCAATTGGGTCAGACCAGTTGATATGTTTCTGGAAGAAGTCCTCGCTGTCGACTATAGAGGTCCACGATACAAGTTTATTGGGGAATAGATTTATCTTCTGTTTTACCCATAAATTGCAAACCGCCTAGGGATAGGCGGTTTTTTAATAATTTTATTTATCTTCAATAATAAATCATTTTTAGATTTTTTTGTAGAAAAATTATGATCTGTTGGTAGTATTTCTAAAGGTATTTTTATCGTTAAGTGTTTATTGTATTTTTCTGCAATTTTGTAACCTGCTTGCTTTGCCCCAAAGATATAAATATTTTTGTCTATTTTAGATATTATTTCTTCGTATTTTTCTAGTTTCTGGTAACTTTTCCTTTTTGGGAAGATATCTTCTAAATTTCTAGATGGTTCACAAAGTATTAATTTCTCGAAATACGGTTCTAATTTTAGAGAAAAATAACAACCAAGACTGTGAGATATGCAAATAATCTTTTCGGATTTTATTTTTTTTAATTCTTTCTCTATATTGTTGAGTGTATTTTTAACACCCCACTTTTTATTTTCACTAAAAGTTTTTAAGGTAATAAAATTAAATTCTTTCTTTAAATTCTTTTTTAAGAAAACAGAAAGATTATTTTTCGTATCGTCTAGATATCCAGTTATATATACAATAGTTAAATTAGACTTCATACAAGAAATTATAACATGTTACTTTTTTGTGAAAGCACTGGACCTGCCTTTGGGGTATTTTCTGGAGGTGCTGTATTAAGGGGTTGAGTGTACCAAATTTAGGGTTGACATTTCTGATAAAGTATGTGTATAATATTGGTAAGTTGATCTTTTAAATTTGTTCGCAAGGTGCGAGCGAGGATCACGCAACTATAACCCTTAATAAAGGATAATATTATGAAAAAGCAATTCTTTGCTATTTTAATCAGCGTGTTCCTTGTGAATGCGCTTTTCTCGATTACAGTGTCGCCAATCATAGAGAACGAAACATCATTCTTTGCAATTCCGGATGGTGAGACGATTGAAACATATCGTCCGTTTCATGGGGAAATTTTCGAAAATGGTAACAACGAAGCGCAAAATGTTGCTGTTGGTAGTGGAGATTTCTCGACATACAGCAGTGCATACGACCTCGATCCGAATTGGCTTGTGAATACAAAGTATGATTTTACTCTGTCTCACGATTCAGCCGGCAATGTCAACTTCATTGTTCACAATATTGGTATGGCTGAACCTCTCAGTTACCAACCATTGATTGCTACAAACCAAATCTTTATCGGCAACGATAATGATTCAGGTATTAGTTTTCATGGAATGGAAATGACTGATATGGTGTTTAGTTCGGGTACGGATGTTCTCGTGTTACCTGATTTGGTTACTACAGGGGATACCTTCAAAGGTCTCGTGGTTTCTGATTTCGCAGATACATGGAACCTCTCAGGAATAATAGAGTTCACCACACCAGAAGGAGGAACACTCGCACATTTTTCGAGTTTCAAGTTCTATGGTGCAGTTCCGGAGCCTTCGGCATATCCACTGTTGCTTGGATTATATGCAATTCTGTTGGTTATCTCCAGCAGGAAGCGATAATTCGATTAAGGCACAAATTTCATCGCTACCAAATTAGTTTGGTAGCGATTTTTTTAATCATACTGATTAGAACTTTCATAAATAAAATAGGTTGTTCCTGCAAAATCTGCTGAAAGTTCCTTACTATCACCTCCGCAGTTTTGAGAAGTGCCTTCAAGATACCAATGTAATGTGAAATTTGTACAGTTACTATCTGTAGTACAATTATAGATAACCCCTTTCATGTCACCATATGAACTTGCTAATGTTTCTGAATCACTTTTAGGTGTACTATCTCCACCAAAATGAGAACCTAAATCACCATTGATATCTGTATCACCAGTAACTTCATAAATTCCAAAGCAAAGTTCACTATTCCCGTATCCCAAACAGGCATAATTAGTACTATTTATGCTACCACCATCATACCCCCGATCTGGATATTTCCCATCCGAATTATTACTCCTATACAACTCTAGTGCGTTTACATACTGTTGAACCATTTGAATCTTGGCACTATTCCTCGCCTCTCTCCTCGCGTCCTCTAAACTTACCAAAACAATCGCCGCCAAGAGGCCAATGATGGCAACAACAACCAAAAGCTCTATTAATGTGAAACCTTTTTCTGTTGTTGTCTTTGCTACTTTCATTTTAAAAATTATTCAGTATTACTATTATTAGCTCTGATGTTTTGTGGGGATAGGGGATCTCTGCCTTGGTCGACTAAGTCGAGATATTCTTGCATTTCGTATCTGGTGCCGTCAGGTCCTACAACATAGTCATTGCCGATGCTTCTCCCGTTCAATAAATACCAAGTCAAAGCAAAGAAAGTAATAATGATTAAAAACAGTAAAATAAAAGCACTAGCTCTGCTGCTAACTATTTTGTATCTAATCAAGAACTTTACCATTGAAGGGTCGTCCTTTCTCCCATACAGCTTTTTAGCTCTAAGATTAAATTCATTTTCTTCGTCAAATTGTACGCCTTCCATTAATTACATTTTAATGTTAAAGCCGTTTTAAAGCAATAAAGTTAAGCAGGGTTTTAATTTTATTAAAAATTCATTTGCAATAAACTAAAACATTGTAAATTTAAAATTTTCGTATTTCTTGCTTTTCGTCTTTTTGAGGTTGCGATTTCGAACTCTTTTGACTTTTCGCAAGAAGAGGTTTACGACGATAAAATTGATGCAGACGCTTGTGATAGATAGTGTGACGATAGCGATTTCCATATAAATCGCCCATATTAAAATAGATTCAACAAATCCGAAAAATAGGGTGAGAATCAGGGGGATTAAAAATGATATTAGTGATAATAGTGCTCCGAATTTAGGGAATTTTTTGATGAACCAGTCTGTGATTTTTAGGATAATGTGCATATTTGGAGTGCAAAAGATAACAAATATGCTAGTGGTGGTCAACTGTGGATTACTTTCTTAAAAATTCTTGATGTCATCGTGCAACCCGCGCGCGAACTCTACCGCGACTTCCATCAAAAGCGCTGTGTATTTAAATAACCAAAAGGTCAGCAAGATTATTATTACCGCTGGCCACAAAAGATAATACATTATCGTTCCGATTCCCATACTTTCTATAATACTGAATTAAATTAAAATATTAATAAATTTTTCCTAAAATTTCTTCGAATAAAAATTCTCTGAATTTTTTTCTATTCTACTAAATTTTTTCCGGTTTGTAATCTGCAGGCGCTTCTTCTAGAAACTTTTCAATTTCAGCGAGCGTCAGGTGTCCCGCTTGCGCGCCGATATGTTGCACAACACTCATGGAATTAATCGGCCCCATCATCAAAGCTTTTTCGATTGAGCGCCCCATAGCAAGAGCCGCGGTGAATGTGGCAGAGAAAGAGTCGCCAGCACCAGTTCTATCAACAGGAGGCGCAGGATCAGGATACATAGGACCATGCCAAGCAACTTCTCCGTCGTAAACATAAGAACCTCTAGGTCCATCGGTAATCACAACAATGTTCGGCCCAAGATCGTGCATCTTTTTCATCAAAACTTTGATGTCGTCTTCGGTTGTTTCCAAAATCTTTTGCGCTTCTTCTTTGTTGCAGAAAAATAATTCGGTTAACTCATATAGATCGCGCAATTTATCGTAACCTAATTTCATTTGAAAAGTCCCTGGCTGGAAAGCCAACTTTGTCTCGGGATGATCACGCAGAAAATCGGCAATCTCGTGGTGATGCTCTAGCGAGTTGTGGGCAAGGGAACTGAGATACATCCATTGTGGTCCAACTTTTAAATTAGGAAGTCTGTAGTCGTATTCGACATGATGAACTAAAATCGTTCGCTCTTCTTTGTATCGTAAAATGTAGTTGTGATTAGAATCTTTGTCAGGGTGGATAGTAATATGATCGGTGTTAACCCCTTTTTCTTCTAGCGCTTTCAGAATTGCTTTCCCGTTGTCGTCTCCACCAACATTAGTAACTAGACCAGTTTTTAGCCCAAGCTTGCCAGCAGCGTTAACTGCATTCGGCGCATTTCCTGTCGCTTTAACATTAACTTCTTTTTTATAAGGAATTTTGTCACCAAAGTGCATACAAAGTTCCTGCTTTTTCTCGGGATTATCATCTTCAATCCACGCGTGAATCAATTCAATAAAAGTATCAATCACCACATCTCCATAACCTAAAAATTCTATTTGATCATTTTTCATAATAAAATTATTTTAACATGGCGAAAATTTGATACAATTAAAGTATGAACGAAATCAATACAAATCTTTTGGAAGAAACAGTTAAAAAATTATTAGCTAAAGGAAAGGGCATATTAGCAGCTGATGAGTCGAACGGAACGGCCGATAAAAGACTGCAATCTGTCGATGTCGAAGGCGGTGAAGAAAATCGTCGTCGCTACCGAGAACTCTTTTTGTGTATGGACGGTTTAGAGGATTATGTTAGTGGAGTCATTTTGTATGACGAAACTTTTTGGCAAAAAGATTGTTCTGGAGAAAAAACCTTTGTGGAGAAATTAGAAGAAAAAGGTGTCGTTCCCGGAATCAAAGTCGACCTCGGTGCCAAGGACTTTCCAGGATTTCCAGAAGAAAAATTGACTATCGGGTTAGATGACTTGGCAGAGCGCGCCGGAAATTATTCAAAACACGGTGGTAGATTTGCTAAATGGCGCGCCGTTATAAAAATTGATGAAGAAAAAGGTTTGCCAACCGAAGAGGCGGTAGAAGCAAATGCTGACGCACTCGGCAGATACGCCAGAATTGTCCAAGAGGCAGGTTTGGTGCCAATTGTAGAGCCAGAAGTTTTGTTAACTGGCCCTCATTCTCTTGAAACTTCAGAAAAAGTCACTAAATATGTCGTGAAAAAGGTTTTTGAAAAGCTAAACGAATACCGCGCCTATATCCCGGGGGTTATTTTGAAAACTTCTATGGTTATTAATGGAAGCGCTAATGTTGACGAAGCTTCTGCCGAAGAGGTGGCCGACGGAACAGTCAGAATGCTACTAGAATCAGTTCCAGAAAATGTTGGAGGCGTCGTCTTTTTATCAGGAGGACAGACCGCAGTCGAAGCGACAACTCACTTGGATGCAATTGCAGAGCGCGAACCGCTACCTTTTGAAATTGCTTTTTCATACGCTAGGGCACTTCAACAACCTGCGCTCCGAGTTTGGAAAGGAAAAGATGAGAATACAGACTTAGCCCGCGCCGAATTCAAAAAACGTCTAGAACTTAATCAGTTAGCAGACGCTGGGGATTACGACATCGCGATGGAATATTTAGAATAGTATAATAAAAATGTATAAAAGAGGAGAAAAAACTTATAAGAAATAATTTAAAAAATATGGAAGAAGATAACAAAAATAATAGCCAAATAAAATTAATAGCTATAGTAGTAATTGTGTTTGCTGTGATTGTAGCTGGGTTTATGATTTTTAATAATAGTGGTTCTGATAAAGAGCAAGTTATAGAAGAACCCGTAAATGAACAAGAAATAGTATATGACTATATAAATGTAATCTACACAGAAAATGGTTTTATTCCACCAATGGTTATAACTAGTGAATCAAAAATTAAGTTCAAAAATAGAACTTCTGAAAATATTGAATTGGAGATAAGAGAAAATGGTAGTGAATTTAGCGATATAATAAAAGTTAATATAGGCGGAGAAAAAATGCATGAATTTTTCATTGGAGAATATACAGCGACAGTAGTAGACACAGAAGAACAAATTGATATTAGGATTAAAAATTAAAAATCAGGACTTAATACAAGTCTGCTCAAGTAATATATGAAATTAAAAATCACAAAATATTTTTTATTAGCAATAGTTGCTTTCTTTTCCTTTTTTACTTTTGGTTATAATGAAAAAAGTGTAGATGCCCAAACTTGTACTCGTATTACACCTGGAGCTTCACAATGTGTTTCTGGAAGTTATTGCCAGCAGAATATTTATTTTAATTGTGAAGAGGGAGGCTATGAAATGGAGGGGCCGATTGATACCGATGGAAACATATGTCAGCCACCATCTGAACCTGTGGATCCAGCAGAATATAGATGGAATAATCAATGTGAATGTGAGCAGAAACGGACGTCTTTTAGGTGTGATGATACAACGGCATATGGTACTTATGAGGAAACAGATTATTGGACTACGGGGGGGTGTAGATAGTGCCGATTGTTCTGCTGTTTCAGATCCAAATGATTGTAGTGGTGGCGGTGGCGGTGGTGATATTCTTATGTTTGAACAAGATTTGGATTGTTCCACTGGTGAATTGACAATAAGTTGGAATAATTTATGGCAAACATATTATGGTTCAAATGACATAGGCTACTCATATCCTATAGAAATAATTAATACTGACACAGGCAGCTCAATACTTACTAGAGAATATTCTAGTGCATATGATGATGGTGTTGAAAGTATAAGTGATGGTCGTATATCAGTTACTTATGATATATCTACTGAAGATTTAAATTTTGATTCTAGTAACTCTTCATATTCAGTTGATATATCTGCCTACGATTTTAATTCTTGGGATTGGTTGGTAGCGACACCTCATACATACCCTCCAGAACCCGATGAAATAACTGCTTCTTACTCGAGCGGGGTACTTGATAGTGATTATAAAATTTATGATTGTGCTATAGAAGATGTTAGTTGTCTTCAGGGCTACGATCAGTGTGGTGTCTGTGGCGGTGACAATTCAACTTGTACAGATTGTGCAGGTGTTGTAAATGGCAATTCAGTTATTGATGTCTGTGGCGATTGTACTACTACACCAGAGACAGATCCAGATCAGTGTGAACCTCAGTTTACTTTGACTGTAACCGCTGGTTCTTGTGTCACTAATGATGAAGATACAATGTATTTGACTTGGACTGATATGGGTGGTAATCCAGAAGGGTATGTCATAGAAAGAGATGGAACTCAAATAGACACTGTTAACGCTACAACTACTTATGTTGATATATTGAGTGAATCAGATCCTAATTACTCACCAAATAAAACTTATTCTTATGTTGTGTATCCATATTATGAAAGCGGTAATGGTTTAGCTGGTTATGATACTGCCACTACACCTTCTGCATGTGATGGTAGTGGTATTAGTATCACTAATTTGGATCAGCAAGGTTTATGTGGATCAGAAAAAATAGTCGTAAGTTGGACTGATATGACCGGAGAAGATGGTTATTATTTATATAGAGATGAAAACCTAATAAAAACTCTTTCTGAAAGCTCTACAACTACCGATGATAATTTTGATGATGGTTTCGATACTTTTTCACCAAACACAGAATATACTTATCAAGTTGCTGTTTATTACGATGATGGAACAACAGTTACAACAGCAACTTCAACTCCTGTATCAATAATTTCAGAAGATGTATGTACTACTGAGAATAATATTTGTGGATCATTAAATAATACTACTCAATTAACTAAACCAAGTGGTTCAAATCTCTGCTCGCTCGGCACAGAGTCATCTGTAACCGCAGATTCGACATCTCGTGATTGGGAATGGACATGTACTGATGGTGAAACTGTTTCGCAATGTAGTGCGAATGTCCAAGTTGGTTGTGGTGATGCAGCAGGCTTTCCAACAGATACAGCACCAACAACAGATTTATGTATTACTGGTAATAGCACATCAACAGATGTGGGGACTAGCGGAACTCAATGGATATGGGAGTGTAGAAATGATAGCGCTTTTTCAGATAATGTAGAGATAACTACACAATGTGGGGCTGAAAATACTGACGGCGTCTTTATTAAAGATTTCAATTTGAATCCTAGAATTGTCCCAGCTCCAGAAGAAGTATGTACCATCAACTATACAATAGAAACTTCAAGTGCAACTAGTACAAATTGTCTATTACAAGATACATCAGGTGCAACAACATCACTTCCTTTTACAAGTGGTGTAGAGCAAAGTTATTCAACCGATGTTAACCCAGGCAAAAGCTACAGAATATCATGTGTGTATGATGATGGAGTTGATCCGCCTATTGAAAAAGAGACTGGGTATTTGTCTTGTAATCTGAATCCTTCATTTTCGGAGTTTTAAAAAATCTTGATATTTTTTTAATAAAATGTATACTTTGTGCCTATGACAACTATTAAAGCAGAAATCCGTCAAGGAAAAAATGAAAATCAATACCTAAGAGATAATGGAATGATTCCAGCTGTCTTTTATGGTCCAAAACAAGAAAACACTTCAATTAAAATATCTGAAAAAGATTTCTTGAAAACTTACAGCGAAGCTGGAGAATCAACTATTGTTACACTTAATGATGGTAAAGAGGATCATGATGTTCTAATTCATGATGTTCAATTTCATGCCGTATCAGGAAGACCTATTCATGTTGACTTCTATGTAATTGAAAAAGGTAAAAAAGTCGAAGTTGAAGTACCAATCGAATTCGAGGGAACTGCTCCAGCAGAAAAGAATCTTGGAGGAATGTTGGTCAAAGTTATGCACGAACTTCCAATTACTGCTATGCCCAAAGATTTACCACAACATATTGTTGTAAATATTGAATCACTTGTTGATTTTGACTCACAAATCAAGGCTTCAGACATCAAACTTCCAGAAGGTGTCGAACTTGATATCGAAGATCCAGATGCAGTAGTTGCGCTTATGCAAGAACCTAAAGAGGAAGAAGAAACTGAGACAGAAGAATTTAATCCAGATGCAGTCCAAGTAGAAGAAAAAGGTAAGAAAGAAGAAAAGACAGACGCTGACAATTCTGAAAATAAAGAATAATTTGCGCGACTGTTTCGTAACTACTTACAGAGAGCAGATTAATTTCTTATAAAAAATCGATAGCCTAACTATCGGTTTTTTTGTTATAATAACCGGACTAATGAATCAAGTAAAAAAAATCTTCAAAAGTAATTTATTAAGAGTTCTATTCTTGGCAACTATTTTTGCTACTGGGTTTGCTTTTACTGACACAATTTCAGCAGAAACCGCTATAGAGAGGCGAGAAAAAGAGCTTAGAGAAGAACTGAAGAGATTAGAAGAGCAACAAGCCGCTGTTCAAAGATCTCTTGATCAGCAAAAAAGTCAGACTGCCACCATTCAGCGTGATGTCAGTATTCTAGAGGATCAAATTTATAGCGCTGAACTTTCTATTCAAAAGAAAAATATAGAAATTCAAAATCTTTCTCAAACTATCAATTTAAAGAAGCAAACAATTGAGGAACTGAATGAAAAAATGGATCGTAGTCGTTCTGCCTTGTCTGAACTTATTAAAAAAACTAATGATATAGACAAGACATCTCTACCAGAAATTATTCTTTCGAACAGAAGCTTGACTGACTTTTTTGCTGACCTTGATTCATATAATAGCGTTCAAAAACAATTAGAAGATTTATTTGATCAAATTCGTGAAATTAAATCTCAGACTGAAAATGAAACTCAAGAGCTTTCTAAAAGACAAAATCAAGAGTTAGATATTAAAAAAGAAATCGAAGGAGAAAAGAGAACTATTGCTGTCAAAAAGAATGAAAAAGACAACTTATTGGGTCTTTCAAAACAATCAGAGGCCACTTATGAGAGCATTCTTCAACAAAAAAGAGCCGAAGCATCTAGAATTCGTGCTGCACTTTTCCAATTGCGTGATACCGACGGGATTCCTTTTGGAGAAGCTATCGAGTATGCACAAAAAGCCTCAAGACAAACTGGCGTTAGAGCTGCTTTCATTCTAGGTGTTCTTAAACAAGAAACTGATATTGGTAGAATAGACGGATCTTGTGTCATTTCAGATCTAGAAAGTGGTAAAACTAAAAGTATTAATTATGGAACAATTTTTGATAATGGTATACACCCAACTAGGGATTTGCCGATTCTAAAAGAAATCCTACCTAATTTAGGCAGAAATCCATTAGATACAAGAGTTTCTTGTCCGCAAAGTGTTGGTTATGGTGGTGCCATAGGCCCTTCTCAATTCATTCCATCAACTTGGAAAATGTTTATTCCAAAACTTGAAGAAATATTTGGCACTTATCCTGATCCGTGGATACCGGAGCAGGCTATTATGGGAACCGCATTGCTTTTGAGGGATAATGGGGCAGCTAACGGTGGATATACATCAGAATTTGAAGCTGCAGGTAGATATTATGCAGGAGGTAATTGGAATTTATATGGTCGTGGCTATGCAAACAGTGTTATGTCTCACGCTGTTGAAATTCAAAAACAAATTGATTTCTTGAGTGAAGTTGAATAAGTTACTATTAATAGATTATTTTATATTTTAAATTTAGTTGATTTTTAAAACTTTATCTGTTAAATTATCAAGCAATGAAAAAAGATATACATCCAGAAGGATATGGAAAAGTAATTTACGTCGATGATTCATCAGGCGAGAAATTCCTAATTCCTTCTATTACAAAATCAGATAAAACAGAAAAATGGGAAGACGGTAAAGAATATCCAGTCGTTCATGTTGAAATTTCTAGTGCTTCACACCCATTTTATACTGGTAAAGAAAATGTCATCGACACAGCAGGTCGTGTTGAAAAATTCAAAGCTCGTCAAGCCCAAGCTGGCAAATAGCTAATGAATTTAGAAGACTACAAAAACAATCAAAAAACTCGCTTTTACGCCGAGCAATACGAACAGCTTTTAAATAGAAAAGCGGAGTCTTTGGAAATGTCTGAGAGCGAAGAAGATCCAACGATGAAAGAGATGGCACTCGAAGAGGTTAAAGACATAGAATCTCAAGCTGATGCTATTAAAAAACAAATGGATGAAATTCTCGAAGATGAAAAAGCGGAGGATGATTTTCCTAACGAAATCATTTTAGAGGTTCGTGCAGGAGCAGGAGGGGACGAAGCTTCACTTTTTGCTTATGAATTGGCGGAGATGTATTCACGATATTCTGAGAAGAAAGGTTGGCAAATTTCAAAAGTTTCAGAATCAGGAAGCGAAGCGGGTGGCTACAAAGAAGCTACTTTTGAAATTCATGGTAAAGGAGTTTACAAAGCGCTTCGTTTCGAGACAGGTGTTCATCGCGTCCAAAGAATTCCTGCTACTGAGAAACAGGGTAGAATTCACACTTCGACTGCTTCTGTAGCTATTTTGCCCCTTCGTAAAAAGATTAATATCGAGATTAAGGATGATGAACTAGAAGTCGAATTCTCTCGCTCAGGTGGTGCTGGTGGTCAAAATGTTAACAAGGTTGAAACTGCTGTTCGTCTTATCCATATTCCGACAGGTATTGATGTCCGTTCTACCGCAGAGCGTAGTCAACAGAAAAACCGCGATCGTGCGATGTCGATTTTGCTTTCCAAGCTCGAGCAGAAAAGACGAGAAGAAGAAGAAGCCAAATATGCTGCTAATCGTAAAGATCAAGTTGGAACTGGTGCGCGATCAGAAAAAATCAGAACTTACAATTTTCCACAAAACAGAATTACCGATCATCGAATCTCCAAGTCTTGGCATACAATCGAAACAACTATGGCAGGTGATTTAGAGGATATTTTAAATTCTGTAGAAGATTTTTACGAAAATCAAGAAAAAGAATAATTTAAATATTCTCTCGAATTGGCTTCTGACTCAGTTTTATTAAAAAAGAAGTCCTACAAAGATTCTCTGTAGTATTTAAATTATTATTTTTCTTGTTATAATAAACACATGAAAAACCACAACAAAGCCTTCACCCTAATAGAAGTTCTAATCGTAACAGCAGTAATATCACTAATAGCATCTATTATTAACGCCCAAATGGGAGAAGCTAGGCAAAAAGCAGAAGACGCTCACATGAAGACAGAAACACAACAGGTAAGAAACGCAGTAGAACAATACAGACAAAGAACAGGTAGTGTGCCGATACCAACAGGTAGTTATACAGCAGGATCTATGGTTCAAGAAGGAACAACACAATATAGAACAGCTATGCAAAAACTAGTTGATGAAAATCTTATATCATCAATACCAACATCACCTAGTGGTCAATCATACAGTTATCTAGCAACGACAGATGAACAGCAAGCTGTTTTTGCTGCTGTGTTGAATAATGATAGTTCTAGTGGTTCAGGTGGGTCTAGTACTAATAGTTGTGAAGTGGTTGATGCCACTGTTGTGTATAGTAATTGTCAAAAAGATGCTTTTTCTTGTACTGAAACAGAAAATATTGCATGTTTTTCATCTAATATTTCTAATAATGGTGTTGGCTGTGATTCAAGTACAATGGTTCTTGATTCTTGTGTGGCAGAAGCTATAGGTGATACTCCTCAAGAAATATGTGACGCACATTGGGGAAATTCAAATGGAACTTGTGCATTAATTTTATTGTCGACACCTTGGCAATGTGAAAAAACAGTTAGTGGTGTCTGCTCAGGCGGATCAAACTCCGACTACTGCTCCTGCATTTAATCAATATTAAAATCGACTTTCACAATAAATCACTTGCCATAATAACCCTTATTTGCTAGACTCTGACCTACATGAAAACAGAAGAAAATACAAAAACAAGCTTAATCGACAGAATGTTCCAAGTAGGAGCCCATTTTGGTTTTGCTAAGTCACGTAGACATCCATCTGCACTACCATTTATTTTCGGTAAAAAGAATGATGTCGAGATATTTGATTTAGAAAAAGTCGAGGAAAAGCTAAAAGAAGCAAAAGAATTTGTTTCAAAAATCGCCTCACAAAAAAGACAAATCCTTTTTGTTGGTGGCAAGAGAGAATCACAAGGAATTATCAAAGATGTAGCTGAAAAAATTGAAATGCCGTATGTTGCAGGTCGTTGGATTGGAGGAACTTTAACTAATTTTGAAGAAATCAAGAAAAGAGTTAAAAAACTACAAGACCTAACTTCTCAAAAAGAAAAAGGAGAACTTGGAAAATATACTAAAAAAGAGCGTTTAATGATCGATCGAGAAATTGAAAAATTACAAGAGCGTTTTGGTGGTATTGTATCAATGGACAAGAAACCAGCAGCGATTTTCATTATTGACTCTGACAAAGAGAGCATTGCTCGCGATGAAGCTGATCTAAATAAAATACCAGTAATCAGCCTTATGTCATCTGATTGTGATATGACAAAAGTCAAATATCCTATTCCTGCTAACGATACTTCTGTGAAAAGTATTCGATTCTTTGCAGAAGAAATCGCCGATGCATACGAAGAAGGTTTAAACCAAGCTCAAGCACAAACTAAATAATTTTCGAATTTGTGTTAAAATATTCTTCATACTGATTTTAATTTATTAATTTAATTTTTTTATTATGGAAATTACAACTGAACAAATTAAAGAGTTGAGAGACGCTACAGGTGTTTCTATTATGCAATGTAAAAAAGCTCTTGAAGAGGCCGAAGGTGACATGGACAAAGCAAAAGTTATCCTGAGTAAAGCTAGCGCGAAATCAGCTTCTAAAAAATCTGACAGAGAATTAGGTGCAGGGGTTGTATCTTCTTATATCCACGCAGGCGGTTCTGTTGGTTCTATGGTAGAACTTCTTTGTGAAACTGATTTTGTTTCTAAAAATGAAGAGTTCCAGGAGCTTGCTCGCGAAATTGCTATGCAAGTTGCCGCTACTGATCCTGAATATATTACAGGTGAAGAAATTGACGATGAAATAAAAGCAAAAGCTACAGAAATTTTTGCTGGAGAAGCAGAAGGAAAGCCAGAAGATATAAAAGCAAAAATTATTGAAGGTAAATTAGAATCACATTTTGGTGAAAAAACACTTTTGAAACAATCATACATCAAAGACCCTGAAAAAACAGTTAACACTTTGATTGAAGAAGGTGTTCAAAAATTTGGAGAAAAAATTCAAATAGGTAGAATTTCAAGATTTGCTATATTACAATAGTCTTATGACTTTATCCATCTGGTTAATTACAATTTCATTAGTTGTTATTGTTGGAATGATATCCTATCGTTCTTACGAGATTTCATCTAATAAAAAAATAATTTCCGATGAGAAGAGACTGTCTTGTGATAAAAAAGTTTTGACTTTTTTCAATAAAAATATTAAGTTATTGAACAGACTTTCCAATAGTGTCAAAAAATTACCCGAATGGTTTTTGCACCAAGTTCATAACATTTGGAAAGCTGTATCAAGAAAAGTAGATTTTTACTTCGAAAAAATCAAAAAAAACAAATCAAGCGATAATCGCGGTTCAGTATCAATTTACTGGCAAAAAGTCAGTGAAGTCAGAAAAAAAGAAGACACTGAATAAAAATATTTGCCACCTTAGCTCAGTTGGCTAGAGCAACCGCCTTGTAAGCGGTAGGTCATCAGTTCGAATCTGATAGGTGGCTCCATTAAAACCTAGGAATTCTCCTAGGTTTTTCGTTTGAAAATTTGCTTGAAAAAAAGTCTTAAAAAAGGTAATCTTTTATCTATCAATGGACTATAAAAACAAACCTTATTTTCATGTAGCGCATGCTAGAGATTTAACAGGTTGGAACAAAATTTTATATAGATTTTTGGAAATAATCCCGGGCTTTTTAGCTTGGTCTACTCTTATTGGTGTCATTTTGCTTTCTTTCTACAAGCCTGTCTGGGCAGCGATTTTCATTATAATTTTTGACTTGTTTTGGCTTTTGAAAACTGCTCATCTTAGTTTTCATCATTTTCACAATTGGCGAAGAATGAAACATAATATAAAACTTGATTGGAACAAGCAGCTTTCTAAATTAAAATACGAAAATATTTATCATCTAGTCCTCTTACCATTCTATAATGAAAGCGAAGAGGTCATTACGAATACAATCGATGCTTTGGTTAGTTCTGAATATGACAAGAAAAAAATATTGATTGTCTTGGCGTCAGAAGAAAGAGCAGGCCAAGAAGCGCAAGATCTAGCAAATAAATTAAAAAATAAATACCAAGATATTTTTGGTGATTTTTTGATCACAACTCATCCTACTGGTGTTCCGGGTGAGATAATGGGCAAGGGGCCAAATATTACTTATGCTGCTGAAGAAGCTCGTAGGAAAATATTAAATTCTCGAGGAATTGATTATAAAAATGTTTTGGTTTCAGCTTTTGATATTGATACTGTCGTTTGGCCAAAATATTTTTCATGTTTGACTTGGCATTTCCTAACAGTTGAGGATCCTCAAAGATCATCTTTCCAACCTGTTCCTTTGTATAATAATAATCTTTGGCAAACACATGCGATCTCGCGTGTTGCTGCTTTGACTAGTTCTTTTTGGCAAATGATCCAACAAGAAAGGCCTGAAAAGCTAGTTACTTTTTCATCTCATGCAATTCCGTTCAAGGCGCTTTATGAAGTTGGTTATTGGCAAAAAAACATGGTCTCTGACGATTCTCGTATTTTCTGGAATTTATACATGGCTAATGATGGTAATTATAAGGCGGTTCCTATCTCTTATCCTGTTTCTATGGACGCCAATCTTGCTCCAACCGTTTTCCAAACTTTTAGAAATATTTTCAAGCAACATACTCGCTGGATGTGGGGGGTCGAGAATTTACCATATATGATTTTTGGCTTTATTAAAAACAAAAAAATTCGTTTAAAGAAAAAAATTCATCATACGATTGTTCAATTAGAAGGTTTTTGGTCACTGGCTACAAATCCAATCATGATTATGGTTTTGGGTTGGCTACCGATTGTAATTGGAGGAGAAGCATTTCGTCAGACAGTTCTTTCATATAATTTACCTCACATTACTCGTTATCTTATGACGATTGCTATGTGCGGACTTATTCTTTCTGCTATTATTGCAACAACCCTTGTGCCTAAAATGCCACAAGAATACAAGAGAAGAAGATTTCGTTGGGTTATTATGTTTTTGCAATGGGCGCTAGTTCCGTTTACAATTATTGTATTCGGGTCGTTGCCAGGATTGCTTTCACAAACTAGATTAATGCTTGGTCGTTATGTCGGAAAGTTCTGGGTAACACCTAAACATAGAAAATAAAAATTATGAAACCACTTTCAAAAAAAATGAGATTAGGTTCTGGAATATTATTAGGGATAGTATTTGTTATTCTTGCGCCAATATTGTTGGCTAATTCTTTTGGATATCAATGGGAAAAAATCGAAGATGTTTTTACTTTTGTTAAGACTGGTGGAATCTATGTCGCATCAGATATATCAGGGGTTCAAATTTATGTTGATGATGAATATATAAAAGATAGTGGACTTTTCATAAAAAATACATTGATTCAAGATTTAAAGCCAGATACTACCCACACAATTGTTGCTCAAAAAGAGGGAAGGCACGATTGGAGAAAAACTTTGCCGGTATATGAATCATTGGTCACAGAGGCGAAACTCTTGATGCTACCAACCGAAATTGAAAAAAGAGAAATATTTCCTTTCGAGATAGAAGGAGTTGGCACAACAACTCCAAGTGAAGACGCTATACAAAGCTCAGAAGTGGATGACGATTTTCTTGTTGATGGGTATATTCCTACAAACCCACTTTACAAAGAATTAGTTAATTCTTTTAGTGATAGAGTTGTAGATGTTTATTCTACTTCTACAAAGGTAACCGATGACGAAATACCTACATTAGGAGAAGAACCAATTTCCACTTCAACCGAAGAAATCATTCCAGAATATTTTACTGATTTAGGTATAGAAAATCCGAATGATTTAGAAAATTTAATTATTACATCAAATCAAATAAGTTGGTTGGAAAATGGAGATATTAAATTAATTTGGGTTAATGATGAAAAACCTCCATATTATTATTGTTTCGATTTGAATGATTGCGAAACAGAAATTACCATTGATTGGCAGGATGAAATATTAAAATTTGATTTCTTGCCTGGTCGTTCGGATGTTTTTGTTGCTATGATTGCTGATGGAATTTACGCAGTCGAAGCCGATGGAAGATCAGATAGAAATATTCAACCAATATATCTCGGATCAGATTTAGATTTTAATAAAAGTATAAGAGATCAGATAGTTGTCAAAGATGATTTAGTTTTTTATGAAATGAGATTTTAAATTTTAAAAATGTCAGAGCAAAACAAAAAAAAGAATACAGAGCAAAACGTAAAGACAGAGACAGTGTCAGGGTCTATTCATCCTCTTAATAGGGTAATTTCTGATATTGTGGAAATATTCTCTGAAATGGGATTTGAAGTCGCAACCGGAACAGAAATAGAAGATGAAAAACATAATTTTGATGACTTGAACGTTCCAAAAGATCACCCAGCCCGTGATATGCAGGATACTTTTTGGCTAAAAGATTTTCCTGGTCATCTAATGCGAACTCATACTTCAGGTGTTCAGATTCACTACATGAAAGAAAACCAACCACCTTTCAAAATCGTCGCCCCTGGAAAAGTCTATCGTTATGAAGCAACTGACAAAACCCACGAAGTTCAGTTCCATCAGATTGAAGGATTGGTTGTTGGTAAAGGAATCAATTTAGGGCACCTTAAAAAGGCACTGAACACTTTTGTTAAAAAATTCTATGGAGATGATGTAGAGACTCGTTTGCGCCCAGGGTATTTCCCATTCGTCGAGCCTGGTGTCGAGGTTGATATGAAAAGAGGTGATGGTGATTGGATAGAAATGTTGGGTGCAGGAATGGTTCACCCTAATGTTCTGAAAAATTGTGGCTTGGACTCAGAGGAATACAGTGGATTCGCATTCGGTATCGGTCTTGATCGTGTAGCAATGTTAAAATATGGTATTGATGACGTTCGTAAATTTTACGATGGTGACCTAAGGATGATTAATCAATTTTAATTTATGGTTTTTTCATATAATTGGCTAAAAGAATATTTTGAAGAAGATTTGCCCACAGCAGAAACTGTCGCAGAACTTTTGACTGTGCATTCATTTGAAATCGAAGGCGTCGAGAGAAAAACATTTGAAAGCAGTGAAATTAAAGAGGTAGGTGACGACTGGCTAATCGATATTGATGTCTTGCCTAATCGAGCGCACGATGCCTTGTGCCATTATGGAATGGCGAGAGAAATTTCTGTTATAACAGGACTTAAACTTAAAAATATTGAAGAGAAAATATTTCCAAATCTATTATCTCCTAAAATTAAAATTAATGTAAAAGAAGATTTTTGTCGTAGATATATTGGGCGCCAGATTAAAAATGTAAAAGTTGGGGAAAGTCCGCTAAAGCTTAGGCAAAAACTTGAGGCAATTGGTCAAAGGTCAATTAATAATATTGTTGATATCACAAATTTGGTCATGTTTGAATTGAACCAGCCAATGCATGCTTTTGATTCTGGCAAGGTTGATGGAGATATTAATATTAGATTTGCGAAAGAGGGGGAAGAAATAACTACTCTCGATAATAATGAAGTAAAGTTGAGCACGGACATTCCTGTAATTGCCGATGACAAGAGCCCACTCGCGATTGCGGGTGCCAAAGGAGGAAAGAAGGCAGAGGTCAATGAACAGACAACTAATATTATTTTAGAATCAGCTAATTTTGATCCAGTTCTAGTCCGAAAAACATCTGTTAAGACTGGAATTAAAACTGACTCTTCAAAAAGGTTTGAAAATGAAATCACACCCGAGTTGGCTTTAAAGGCGATCGATAGAGCGACCGAATTAATTTTTGAATTTGCAGGTAATGACGACACCGAAGTCTTTGAGGTTGTAGATAATTATTCAAACCCAGTCGAAGAAAAAACTATCGATGTTTCGACTGACAGGGTTAATTCACTTTTGGGTTCAGAGCTTTCTACCGAAGACATTTCTAAAATTTTAAATAAATTACTTTTTGAAAATGAGGTTTCAGATTCTTTGATAAAAGTATCAATACCATACGAGAGGTTAGATTTGAACATGCAAACAGATGTGATTGAAGAGATCGGTCGAATTTATGGGTATGACAAAATCACAGAACAAGATTTGCCGGATTTTGATTTCAAAGCCAAAATCAACAAAGAGTATGGGGTGAATACTTTGATTAGAAAAATTCTGATTGACTTAGGCTTTTCAGAAGTTGTCACTTATTCTTTTATTGAAAGCGGAAGTTTGTCTCCAGAAAAGCCAATCGCAGAAGACAAGAAATTTTTGCGTGATTCAATTAAACCAGGAATGCAAAAATCATTAGAATTAAATCAAAGAAATGCTGATTTATTAGGACTTGATCATATTAATATTTTTGAAATCGGAAAAGTCTTTGATGGCGAGCCAAATAATTATTATGAAAAGCCAGTTCTAGCAATCGGAACTATCAACAAGCAAGGAGTCAAAAAACCAAATCCTGCAACATTTAAAAAACAAGCAATCGAAAAACTTTCTGAAATTTTTGGTGTTGAATTTAAAATAAAAGATAATTTAGAAAATTCTGATGTTGTTGAAATTGATTTGGAGGAAATTTATAAATCTGCTGATTCAGATAAATTGTTAAAAAATGATTCTTATCCTGAGTTTCCTGCTATCAAAAATAATAGTTATACTCCTGTTTCGCAGTATCCTTTTGTTTTGCGCGATATTGCTGTTTGGCTGCCTAATGAAACTTCCGTTGACGAGCTTACAGAAATTTTAAGAGAAAAAGGTGGGGAGCTATTAATTAGAGAACCTCGTCAATTTGATGTCTATCAAAAAGATGACAGAACTTCTTATGCGTATCGTTTAGTATTTCAATCTTATGAAAAGACTTTGACTGATGACGAAGTGAACAAAATAATGGATTCTATTAATTTAGAAATTGAATTGAAAGGTTGGGAAATTCGGTAGTATATAATATTTATAAAAAACAGAAACAAGAATAATTTAAATACTCTCTCGAATTGGTTTCGGACTCAGTTTTATTAGAAAGGAAGTCCTGCAAAGATTCTCGATAGTATTTTAATTATTCTTGTTCTTGCTATAATACTCATATAATCAATTACAAATAAATTTAAAAACCATGAACAAAACACCAAAAAACAAAGCCTTCACTCTGATAGAGGTTTTGATTGTAACGGCGGTGATATCACTAATGGCATCTATTGTCAGTGCGCAGGTAACAGAATCAAGACAAAAAGCAGAAGACGCTCACATGAAGACAGAAACACAACAGGTAAGAAATGCAGTAGAACAATACAGACAAAGAACAGGTAGTGTGCCGATACCACAAAGACCAGAAGGTGGTAATTATACAGGTGCCATGGTCTCAGAAGGCACTGATGAGTATGAATCAGCTATGCAACAACTAGTTGCAGAAAAACTTATACCATCAATACCAACATCACCTAGTGGTCAATCATATAGTTATCTAGCAACGACAGATGAAAAACAAGCTGTTTTTGCTGCTGTTTTGAATAATGATAGTTCAGGTGGTTCTAGTTCCGGTGGGTCTAGTCCTTCAAATGTGTGCGATTCAATTGAAGGTAATGTTGAATATACATGGGGGAATTCCTGTGAGATAAATACAAAAATTGAAAATTGTAATGATTATGAAGGTGTTGAGGGATTTGAATGTTTCGATGTTTATGATGATAATTATTTATTACAAAATTGTGATGGAGCATATTCATTGAATGAGGATTTTCCAGATTTCATTTGTTCTAATAACATTATGTGTAATGCTGAAGGCTGTTATCCTGGTCAGTTTGTAACTGCTCCAGGATCATATATCTGTGAATTTGAAGCTAGCGGTGCAGTTTGCTCCGGAACATCAGACTCCGACTACTGCTCTTGTATTTAAAATAATTTAACCCTCCGGCTTGATTTTTGTCGGTGCACAGTCATAGTCTGCAGTTTTTTACCTACTTCAAAAGCCACTCAATCGCTCTTAAAACAAGTTGTCGCACCCCCTAAAATTTGCTAAAATAATCCTTACAAATGCCGAAAAATCCTAAAAGTAATCATAAATATAAAGCTGATGAAATCACAGTTCTAGAAGGGCTTGAGCCGGTTCGTAAGCGACCTGGTATGTATATTGGGACAACTGGTCCTGACGGCCTACATCACCTAATTACTGAAATTTTCGATAACTCTCGTGACGAGGCCATGGGTGGTTTCGCTGATCGTATCGAGGTGGCACTTTTGCCGGACGGGTATGTTCGTGTCGTCGATAATGGTCGTGGTATTCCTGTTGACAAGCATCGCCAAACTGGAGTTTCTGCACTTGAGACAATTATGACAACTCTGCATGCCGGAGGAAAATTCGGAGGAGAGAATTCTGGTTACAAAGTCTCCGGTGGTCTTCATGGTGTTGGTGCTTCTGTTGTTAACGCTCTTTCTACTCACGCATTCGCCGAGGTATATAAAGAAGGTAATAAATATTTCCAAGAATACAACATTGGGAAAAGCAAAGCACCCGTTAAAAAGATCGGTAAAACTGATGAAAACGGGACGATAATTTCTTTCAAAGCCGATGATTCAATTTTTGAATCAGTCGAATACGATTTCAAGAGGGTCGTAGAGCATCTTCGTCAACAAGCTTATTTGGTAAAGGGTGTTAGGATTACTGTCATTGATGCTCGTGAGCTAGAAGAAAAAATCGATTTTGAAAACATCTATTACATTTCAGATTCAAACATCGAGGCTCCTTCGCAAACTTTCTACTTCGAAGGTGGGCTTGCTTCTCTTGTAAAGTTCAAGAACAAATTTCAAAAACCAATTCATAAAAATATTTTTTATATCGACAAAGAAACAGAAGACATTTCGGTTGAGATTGCTTTGCAATATGTAGATGATATTTCACCTCGCCTGAATGCTTTTGCCAACAATATTTACAACCCAGAAGGTGGAACACATGTTACAGGTTTCAAAACCGCTTTAACTAGAACCCTTAACTCTTATGGGAAGAAAAATAATTTAATCAAGGATACTGATGGTGGATTTACCGGAGACGATGTTTTGGAGGGAATTACTGCCGTTATTTCTATCAAGATGCCAGAAATTCAGTTCGAGGGGCAAACCAAGGCAAAGCTAGGTTCAACCGAGGCTCGTAGCGCTACTGACTCTGTTTTTTCTGATGCTTTCGCAACTTTCCTAGAAGAAAATCCTGATGACGCTAAATCAATTATCAGCAAAGTTGTAATGGCACAACGCGCTCGTAAGGCTGCCAAAGCTGCAAAGGATTCTGTTTTGAGAAAGGGTGCATTGGAGGGAATGACACTTCCTGGAAAATTAGCCGACTGTCAGTCTAAATCAGCGGCGGAATCAGAATTATTTATCGTAGAGGGAGACTCTGCTGGTGGTACTGCAAAAACTGGGCGCGATCGTAGAACACAGGCGATCTTGCCACTTCGTGGAAAAATATTGAATGTTGAAAGGGCGCGTCTTGATCGTATGCTTGGTTCTGAACAAATTAAAAATCTAGTTGTGGCACTCGGTGCAGCGATTGGTGATACATTTGATATTGAAAAGCTTCGTTATCACAAAATTATTATTGCAACCGACGCCGATGTCGACGGTGCTCATATCAGAACTTTGCTTCTAACACTATTTTATAGATATTTCCGTCCGATTATTGATGGTGGATTTTTGTATATCGCACAACCTCCTTTGTACAAGCTTCAAAAAGGAAAAGAAATTCACTATGTTTTCACTGATGAAGAAAAAGATAAAATAATTGGCAAGGAAAATGACGACTCTTTCGATGATGATTACAATGATTCTGACGATGATTCGGATTCAGATTCCGACGAAGAAGAAAGCACAAAACCAAAACGCGTAGCAAAATGGAAAATTCAACGCTACAAAGGTCTCGGAGAAATGAACGCTGATGAGCTTAAAGAAACTACTATGGATGCTAATAACCGCGTCTTGAAACAGGTGTCAGTTGATGATGGAGAAATGGCCGACCAAGTCTTTGATATGCTGATGGGAACTGATGTCCCAGCTAGAAAATCTTTTATCACAAACAACGCCAAAGAGGCAGAGCTGGATATCTAAATTATCCTCAAAGTAAAATTATATACCCCCTTTTTTTTATTAAAAGTTATATAATTATTATATGTTAAAGAAAATAAAAAATAATAGAGGTTTTACATTAATAGAGCTCCTCGTTGTAATCTCCATTATCGGAATGCTTGCTGCAGTTGTTATGATTTCACTTAACGACGCAAGAAGAGATGCACAAATTACCAAATTCAATGAAGAAGTTAGGCAAGTTGAATTAGCTATTCAATTATACAGAGATAGTGTTGGTGGTATAGAGTACTATTCTAATGATCACCCCGCATATGGTGGTGACCCATACCCAATACAAAATAATGTGTTAGGTGTTTATATGCCTGAATTACCAGAAGTCCCTTTTTATGATAATTTATATCTGTACATTGGTTATAAAAATGAAAATGGTTGGGTCAAATCTATAGATGATGGAGATTCATTCCATGATCTTATGATATTAGATGGTTCGGGTCTTTTTAGTTATAGTGATAATGAAATGGAAATATTTGCTGAAAATGGCTGGGTTAAATATAATGAAGGTTAATAATTGAGAAAGATTAATCCCTAACTCTCAACCTCACACTATCATCATTGTTTCTTTCGTTTTCCTCATCAACATCATCGTCTGAGTCGACTTCTACTTCGATATTATAGCGACCTGCGTCGGGGTTTTCGAATTCAACAGTTATTATTCTTGACTCACCAGGGCGTAGAGAGCTTTGTCTGCCTGAACGATAATCATTATTACTGTCATCGTAAGGAGTGCCGTCTATTTCAAATCTCCATGTGCCTGTAGATTCACCACCGATATTTACAACTTCAAAACGAATCGCCGCGTCGTCTCTTTCATCTATATCGTCATCTTCTCTAAAACGAGAACCGCTCATGTATCCAGCTTCTAGATTTCTAATAATCAAGTCAGCCTCGTCGTCAGAATCGTAATTATTGTCAGATGAATCTCCGTTTCCGCCATCTCCTCGAACAAAGACAGTCGTAATGTTGTTAGTCTCTGAATTCTCTCTGATTGAATTTGTTGGGTCTACAGAGATAACCGCATTACCCGATGGAATATCATCAAAGGTAAGTGTGTATCTAATAGTTGCACCAGGAGTTAGAGATAATTGTAGGGGAGAAGTTTGTAGTCCTTCGCCAGGAATTGTATAAGAAAAGTTCCAATTACCACTAGAGCGACCACCGATATTAGTTACATCAAAAACAACTATAGTGTCGCTAATAGCACGAGCATTAAATATAGCCAAATCAGCAGGAACATTTGAAACGGTTTGATTATTGTTTGGAGTATTTGAATTCGTAGAGTCGTCAGTGTCGACATTATCATTATTACTTGTATCACCTCCACCTGTATTTACACCTTGGCTAGAAATTGTGGCACTGCCTGACAAATCATTAACGGGGGCGCTTCCTTCATTTGTTACTGAAAAAGCTTCAGAAGCGCTTGAAACTTCTTCTCCTGTTCCGTCTATGTATGCAACAGATATTTTAGATTCTGTATAAGTGTTTTCTCTAGCTGATACAGCTTTTAAATCGATAAATTTGTCGCTAGCTGATAACGGATAATTTGTATCACATTTTAATTCAGTATTATTTTCATCAACTACAACTAAACCAAGGTTTGGAGCACATTCATAATTTAAATTAAAAGTTCCTTCTTTTGACCCTTTATATTCCCAATACAGTCTGAAAGCCTCGTTAGAATTAAGGTCATTTTCGCTTAATCTGATTTCTACATCACTACTGAAAGGGGATTTAACAGAGCTTCCAACTGAGGCAAAAGATGAAAACATAAAAGGAATAAAGCGTATTACAGCAAAAGCAAGCAACACGATAATCACCAAGATCATTATGATAAATAATGACTTTAATATTATTGGTTTGTATTTTTGTGTGTTTTCTGACATTTGCAGTATTATTACATATAAAATGCTTTATGTCAACCAAAATCCTTGAATTTTGTCATGGAAGTAAAATGAAATAATATTTTCCAAAATGGAAGAAAATTCTCTCAAAATCTTGCCTAAAATTAAGTTTTATAGTAATCTTTCACACATGTCACAAGATAATTTGATACAACTAAAGAACAAGGATACAGGTGAAGTTTATTGGTCTCGTCGCAATAAAAAGATCACTGATACAAAACTTGAGCTTAAAAAATTCAGTAAAAAACTGAAGAAATACATTACTTTCAAGCAAACCAAGAAATAATTTATTTCCCGATTTGGTTTTTCTAATTTTTAAACAAATGTGCTAATATATTGCTTAGCACTTTTGTTTTATTTGTTAAAAGTGTTACAAATATGGGTCTATAGTTTCAATGGTAAGATGCTACGCATCTTGCTTCAACTTCGTTCGG